>CAZXFO010000001.1:0-1650 GCA_964639745.1 uncultured Coxiellaceae bacterium
CCATATGATTCTGCGTATGTTCCGCAGTCAATATTAATATGGGCATTATTATAGCGAATTCCGGCTCCAATACTATGTCCGCAATAAGTGATAGGCGCGGTGAATTCTTTTATAAAATCATAAATGGGTATATCTGCATCATTTTCTCTCGCCCAGCAAATATGTAGTCGTTCATTATCACTGAGGTTGAAGTCATCGTTTTTAAAATTTAATAAAAGTAATTCAATAGTTAGGGGCCGATCAGCGTGTACTATAATAAATGGGTGTGTTTTATCTTCTACATAAATTAAATGAGGAAGTTCACTGAAAAACGTTTCCAATTTTATTAGTGTTTCATCGTCTAACTTAAGGCTCCATTCAGAACCTAAATTTGTGGCATATTCGACAACATTCTTATATTTGTCTTGAATGGCAGTATTATCTGGGTGATCTTTGGAATCTTTATAAGCTTTGCAATACCCTAAAAATGCTTCTTCGTGATTGCCGCGAACGCTATATATTTGTGGCGGTAAATCTTTTTCCTTTCGTTCACTGTTTATCCTGATAATTTCCGAAACTAAACGCTCACTCTCAGGCCCTTTATCAATGAGATCACCTACTAAAAATAGGCGATCTTTTTGTTTTATTCTGGCTATAATAGATTGAAATACTTCATAGCATCCATGTAAGTCACCAAATATATAGTCTTTACCTTTATTGTTGCTAGGTAGAACTTGGATATGGTTTCTAGTTTTAGCCATGAGCTTGTTTATCAAGTACTGATATTCTATTCAGCAGATCTTCTTGTTGGCGAATACGGTTTTCAATATCAATTAGGCGTGCTTGTTCGCCTTCCACAATATGCTGGGGCGCGCGGTCGATAAAATCAGCTTTTTGTAATTTTTCTCTAAGTTGAATTTCATCTTTTTTAAGCTTAGCCAATTCTTTTTTGATTTTTTCAGCTTCTTGGGCGAAATCGATAATGCCTTCCAAAGGAATGATAATTTCTAAGTTACCAACAAATGCTGTCGCTGCTTGTTGTGGTTTATCACTATCTTGTATCCAAGTAATACTAGATAAACGAGATAAGCGGCTGATAGTTTGTTGAAACTGCTGACTGCGTGTTTTATCCAAAGCAGTACCCTGGGCAAGGTAAAGGGGTAAAGCTTGTGATGGTGGAATATTCATTTGACTGCGAATGGTGCGAATATTCATGACTACATTTTGAATCCAAGTCAATTCTGATTCAGCTTCGTTATCAATTTCTTTTTCATTAAATTGAGGATAGGATTCAAGCATGATGCTGGTGCCTTTTTTATGAAGTAAAGGCGCGAAGCGTTGCCAAATTTCCTCTGTGATGAAAGGCATAATTGGATGCAATAGCCGAAGTAAGCTTTCTAAGATGTACACTAAAGTGTAACGGGTAAGATCTTTGGCTTCTGGTTCTACGTCATCAGAATTTAATTTTACTTTTGCTAACTCAACATACCAGTCGCAAAAGGTATTCCACGTGAAGTCATAAAGAGTTTGAGTTAACAGATCAAAACGATAATTAGCAATATCTTCATGCGCTTGGCGAATGGTTTTTTGAAGTTGTGAACAGATCCAGCGATCACCTAATGACAAAGACTGCTGTGAACTAGGCGCCGTTATTGTTTTACCTTCGATGTT
>CAZXFO010000002.1:0-1568 GCA_964639745.1 uncultured Coxiellaceae bacterium
CTGTTACCATATTTTGAATAACAGACCGAACACTTCCTGCTATCGCTTTAATACTTTTATCAGCAATGTTAGGGTAAAGAATCTTTAAATACCCTTCATTTTTTTCTATTTGAATTTCATGGTGCATTATTTGATGTTGTAACTGTCCTTTTGCGCCTTTGACAGTAACAAGATGTTGTTCATTAATAATTATTTCTACTCCCTTAGGCAGGGGAATAGGTTTTTTCGCAACTCTAGACATTGTAAATCACTCCTAACTGACGTAACACAGTATTTCACCACCTTCACCCATACGCCGAGCTAAACGATCACTCATTAATCCTTTAGAAGTTGAAACAACAGCCATACCTAAACCATTCATGATTTTTGGAAGATCATTTTTACTGCGGTAAATTCGTAATCCTGGACTACTCACTCGGTCAATTTGTTTAATAACAGGTTCGCCATGAAAATACTTTAAGGTGATTGTTAGAATTTTCTTTTTACTTTCTGCGACCACTTCATAACCTTCAATATATCCTTCCTCCTTTAACACATCAGCTAATGCTACTTTTATTTTGGATGAAGGCATCTGCACATCAAATTTAGCCATTGCTTGTGCATTTCTAATTCGGGTCAACATATCTGATATAGGATCATTCATGCTCATAATTCATTCTCTTATTTATCTCTACTACCAACTTGATTTTAATAAACCAGGAACATCACCGCGCATCGCTGCAATTCGCAAACACAAGCGACAAACGCCAAATTTACGATAAACTGCACGCGGTCTTCCGCACGAGCGACATCGTTTATTAACTCGAATAAGGCTTTCATTACGCGGCTTCTTATTTAATTTTTCAACCAAAGCGCTTTTAGCTTCATAAGAAAGATTGGGATCCTTAATCATCTCCCTAAGTTCATTACGATTCTTACGCGCTTTATCTGCTATTTTTTGTCTCTTTTTCTGTCTCATTATGACGGATGTCTTTGCCATTAACCACCTCGATCCTTATCCTTAAAAGGAAAGTCAAACGCTGCTAATAATGCCTGAGCTTCACTATTTGTTTTCGCTGTTGTTGTAATGGCAATATTCAAACCACGTATGGCATCGATCTTGTCATAATCAATTTCAGGAAAAACGATTTGCTCACGGATACCTAAATTATAATTACCTCTTCCATCAAACCCACGAATTGTATAGCCGCGAAAATCGCGAATTCTAGGAATTGCTATACGAATTAACCTTTCTAAAAAATCATACATACGCTCACGCCTTAATGTTACCTTGCAGCCAATAGGCCAACCTTTACGAATCTTAAAGGTCGCCACGGATATTCTTGCTTTCGTAATCACTGGTTTTTGCCCACCAATTTTTGTTAAATCATCCACTGCGTGGGTAATGACTTTTTTATCAGCAACAGCTTCACCTACACCCATGTTTAAAGTAACTTTCACGAGACGAGGAACTTGCATTTCGCTAGTATAATTGAATTGTTGCATTAATTGCTTTTTGATCTTTTCTTGATAAAGCTGCTGAAATTCTGACATAACTTATTCAACCTCAATTACTTCATTGTTGGACT
>CAZXFO010000003.1:0-8075 GCA_964639745.1 uncultured Coxiellaceae bacterium
AACTATTACCCCCCTCTGAAAGAAAATATTCTGCTATAGAGATGTTTGGGTTAGGAGCTCGCGGCCTGATGTGGCTAGTTTTCTCGCCGATAGTATATGCTTCAACTATCTGGTCTTTCTTGGAAAAACGCGAAAAAGGACTATCCTTTGGCATTATCCCCATGATAGGCAGTATTATTGGTGGGCTTGGACTATATGCTTATCAAATTTTAAGCGCTCCTTTTAGGTTATTGAAATACTTCACTGCTGACACTATCCGTAACCGAGCTCAACAAAGCGAACATCACCAACATGCAAAACCATTAGGAAAGCTTAAAATTGAAATTGAAAAAGATTTTCAGCATGCTAAAACGAAATCGACCTTAGAATCGAATCAGAAAAAACCTGCTGAAAAAGCTAAGACACGCTCTAGAACTAGTTCAATCTTTTTCACAGCACAGAAATTTAAAGTTTCACATGATAAAGAGGAAGGTAAAAAAGTAAGATTTGCACCTGGTACAAAAGATTGATGCATTGCTTTATCGTTAATCAGGAAGTTTTAGCTAGTCGAAGTTTATTTTGACTTAAATCTTGCTTAGTAATTTCATTTCGATCTTTTGCAAAAAATGCTAACGGGCTAGTTTTCACCAACGCCTTAGCAGACGAAGAAAAGGCATCTAAAGATTTTTGCTCCCGGCTGCTAATGGTTTTTTTCTCCACATTGAGGACACAATAAACTGCAGCACCAAGCAGTGCACCACTCATGGCGCAAACAGTAATAGCACCAGCCAAGGTAATAATTGGGGACAGAAACAGACTGATAGTGAACAAAGCTAAGGCAGCTATTATTGTTAATGCAGCTACCAACTTCCTTAAGCCTGCATTTTCTGGGCGGTAAAAATATGGACCTTTGATTTCATTTTGTAGTTTCGTTAATGCACTCAAAAGATCTTTTGCTGATTTAACCTGAGCAACTTTAATCTCTAAATAATTCCTAGCTGAATGGACTGCTTGCTGCAAGCTAGCTAAAACATTTAGCCTAGCGGTATCTAGCTCTTCTTCGTAAAACTCCACAGCGCTCCATAAGAAACTTTCTATTACAGGTGCATGCACGTTATTTAATCGCTGGCATGCCTGCAATAGCTGAGCTAAAACAGCTAAATCATTTTTTATAGCTTCACACTTAAGCGCAGCTATTCTTTTATCAATTTCATTATGATTTTTTGTCATAGGTAGGACTCCTCACTAGGATCCTAGCTTATATCCTTTCCCACCAAACGGCTTAAACTGCTCGTTTTTAGGGGCTGGGTTAAACAATGCCGCGCCTTTTGTTCGAATTAAAGCTTTAGCTGACTGCGCAAAACTATTGACCGCTTGCTGTTCATCATTGGTTACGGCTTTAGCTTCTAGTCTTAATAGATTAACTCCACGCCCTATTACCATGCCGCTTATCAATCCTGTTGCACAAGCTCCCGCCAGCGTTAAAAAAGGCATCATAACAATACTTGTAACTGCCATTGCCAAGCCCAAGATGAGATAGAGTGTTCCTAAAAATTTTCTAAATAAAGTATTCTCTTGCCGATATAGATAGGGGCCTTTCACTTCATTTTGCAAAGACTCCAAGGCACTAATGAGCCTGCTTGAGCCAGTATTGGACTGCAAGAATTCATCTACAGCATTTATCGCTTCTTGCATTGCAGGATAAATTTGCTCTCCGTATTTTCTGGTCTTTAACCCCCACCACGACTGTACACAATATATAGATTTAATGGATACAGAATTTTCATGCTCAAATAGCTCAAAAGCACTGGCAAGCAGCTCTTTTACAATACTTTGGCGGTCGTCCTTATAATGTAGCTTTTTAAAACTGTTATTTAAACTTACCAGAGAATTTAAAACAGCCTCTCCTGCATCATTCTGATACGCACTTCTAAGCAACGCAATTTTTTCATCAAAACTGTAACGTGTTGCAGCCATATTTATCCTCGTTTACGAATTTACTGAACCCAGCTTGTAGCTTCCACCAACGTAAGAATGTGTCTTAGATGCATTGTCATCAACCGTAGTTTTCTTGGGTGCAAAAATCGACGTATAGACTAATGCTCTCATTGACCGTTCATAATGAGTTGCTTGCTCATTTAATTCACTGCTCGGCTTCTCATTCTCCGTTAAGAGTAACGTTAAGCCGCCGGCTATTAACCCCACACCCAATATATTAAGAGGCGCATTTAGCCATATAAAGTAAATGGGGGCAACTATTAACATCCAGCTCATCACAATAGTTGCAATGCCTGTTAGCATAACCAATGCACCTAATACTTTGCGCAATATGGCGTTTTCCTCTCGATAAAGAAAACGACCTTTAGCTTTGGCTTCTATTTTGTTATAAGCAGCTGCCAGTTTGTTATATGCGGACTTATCTAAATAGCTTTTACTCATATAATCTGCAGCTGCTTGCACCGCATCACTAAATATATTTAGAGATAAGCTGGTTTTATTATTTGGCACCCCACTCTCTGCCTGAAGTTTCTCATTTAATAATGAAATACTAGCTTTTAATAAAGCTTCTGCAGCATTAAAGCGCGTATCATCAACGTGCAGCAACAAACTATTCGCAAGCCGATTCAAATTGAGAGTGATGTTATAAAATTTTTTTTGGTATTGAGCGGAGAGATTATTTTTGTTAATACATTGCTCTATCTCGAACTTATAATTCTCGATACGTTTCTTTTTTTCGACAAGGCTATTATGTGGAGTACTATACATACTGGCCCAAAATTTAAATTAACGTACTTTAAATAATACTCGCCTTAACCCAAAAATGCCTCTCTTTTTTTGAAAATTGCTCAAAAGTAATACAAAGCTTCTGTCTTTCTATAATTAACGGATTCGACTGTAGATTTGGTAAGACCCTGCTGATGCCTTAAGATGATAATGCCTTATTTCTTCTTGAAATAGCTTATTTTCAGAAAAATAAGCCAAATAATCTATACTGGATTGCAACTTTCCAAGCTTAACTTGAGTATTAATAATTATATAATCTGGATGGTGGGCAACCATGTCTTCCGCCACCATAGCTAATAAATATTTTTTATCTTGAATAGCGTGACCATCTTCAGGCAATGCAGTTAATCCTTTTAACAACCATAAGGAAGGGAAGCGGCTCACGTACTCGACGTTTGTATATGCACTTAAATAAGAACAAGCTTGATGAGTAGGAATGCAATAAACTTTAACTGCTCGCGGTTGATTTGCTAGACTAATTAGCTTGTGCATGGTGGCATTTCTAGCTATAGCAAATTCAGAAAAATATAGTAACCCAGCAAAATAGGCAGGTACGGCGAGCAATAAACAACCCAAAAGAAACCGCAATAAATAACTTTTAACTTCTAACACTAACAAAAATATCAAAAGGCAGGCTAAGCTAAGTGCAGGTAATACATGGTAATACCAAGAGGCTTGCGGAATAACATATGCCAAAATAAATCCGGCCAGGGCTAATGAAACTATAGCAGCCAAATTTTTATACTGTGTAATTCTATAAATTAAGGGGCTTAAAGCCAGCACGACTAGACAATAAAGTGAAGGCGCTCTATCAAATATCATCTGCCATGGCTCTGCTGTTGAAGCAAAATAATAATGTGACACTAATGGCAGTACAGTATGGATATAATCAGGCTGAAATAGAAATAGGCAGCAGATGTATGCACCTAATAAAGATATAATAGTAACCAATTCAGTACGCAATACAGTCCTGATATTTCTTAATTTAATAACAAGATAAAGCTCGATAAAACCCAACGGCAACAAAAAGAAAGGCTTTAACCCAAAACCGCACACGGCCATCAAGCCAACAAAAAAAGCCAGCACAGTGCTAATATTTTTTTTATTTAGACGTAATGCAGCTAAAAAGTAATAGGGTAATGTAAAAACTAATACAAAATGTTCCTTTTGAGCAAATTGGCAAGAAGGTAAAAATAAATCAATTAAAATAACGCCGAATAGGATGCTGTTACGCTCCTCCCTGCTCATTGTAAATTTCTTTAGTAAATTGCTTATTAAAGCAATTTGCATCCAAGTCAAAACAATAAAACACAGTCGCACTGCTGAAACTAAATTGATATTTAAGCTCGTTTTTAAAAAAAGCGCGGGCAAGTATAAATACAATATGAGAGGAGGATTGGTTTCAAAAAAATTCTGTGAGTACGTCCCACCCTGCCACAGTTTTTCAGCTGCATGAGCTAGATAAATAACATCGCTTTCCAGAAAAAATTGAGTTTGTAGCCAATAGGCAATCGCGCTAATCGCTAATACTGCTGCTACGCATCTATATTTTAACGGCATACTTGCTCCAGCAGATTAAAAAATTCTGGGCAAGATTTGGTTACGCATTCTTTATCATTCAACTGAATATCTTTAACCTTCAAACCTAAAATTGCAAAAGCCATAGCAATTCGATGATCGCTTTGCGTATCAATCACCCCTCCATGTAACTTGCTGGGGTAAATCCGAATAGCTCCCTGGCCTTCTTCAATAATAGCGCCTAACTGTTTTAAACCTTGGGCCATAGTTGCAATTCGGTCAGATTCTTTATAACGAGCATGGGTAATTCCGGTGATAGTAGTAGGTGAATCAGCCAATAGAGCTATAGCAGCAATAGCCATAAAGATATCAGGACTATCTCGCATATCTATAGAAATGCCGCGCAACTGCTTAGGTCCAACTAGCGTTATCGCATTATTTGCTTCTATAATTTCGCAGCCCATTTTTTCTAAAATTGATACTACAACTGCATCACCTTGATTGCTATGCCTTGTAGATATATTGCTAATTGTAAGCTTGCTTGATGTCAGTGCTGCAGCAGATAATAAATAGGCGGCTGTCGACCAATCTGACTCTATCTCATACTCACGGCTTTGATAATATTGAGGTAGAAATACACACCAACCTTCTGGATCGCTCACCACTTCCACGCCAAACTCTTGCATCATTTTACAAGTCATCTCAATGTAGGGACGACTGACGGAATTTTCTGCTTTCAAGATTAAAGACTGCTTCATAAATGGAGCCATCATTAATAAGGCTGAGATATGCTGACTGGTTTGTGACCCATCAGCATAAATTTCACCACCTGCCAATACTTCAGTGCTCTCGATAGTTAATGGCAGCCTATCGCTAGAATAGTTAACACCCATTTGCTCTAAGGTTTTTAATTGCGTGCTCAAAGGCCGTTTTCGCAAGGAGGAAGCGCCATCAAGATGATAGATACCTGCGACACCTGAGCATAACACCAACATGAATCGAGCTAAGGTGCCTGATTCATAGCAGTTAATTTGCGCTGCTCTATGAGGAAAGTTACCGTTACAACCTAGAATTCGTGCAGTCTGGCTCTGCTGATTAAGTTCAATTGAAACGCCTAGCGCCCTTAAAGCATCAATCATCGCTAAGATATCAGCACTGATTTGTAAGTTATGCAACACAGAAGTGCCTTGGGCTAATGCTGCGAGAAGTAAAGCTCTATTGGATATGCTTTTCGAGCCGGGTATCTTGAGTTGCATAGGTTACCCACCTCATTAAACTAGATACAACTTGAAATAGGCCGTTCAGATAAATCTTTCTCGCCAGGATATGGCTTTTCGGCACCCCACTCCGTCCATGAACCATTATAAACAGCGTTATTTTCATTGCCGAGAATATCTAAAACGAAATTAATGACAGGAGCTGACATCCCTGAACCGCAAGAAGTAATAGTAGGATGCATGACATCCACACCTAAACCTTCTAGGCGACGACGCAATTTCTCTATAGGCAAGAAAAACCCTTCTTTATCAAATACAACTGAAGAAGGAAAATTAAAACTGCCTGGAATATGCCCGCTACGTAGCCCTGGGCGAGGCTCGGGACCTCCTGAAAAACGCACAGCATGACGGGTATCAATGATTTGTTCTTGTGGCTTGCCCATATTCATTTTAATTTGCGAAAGCGTACGCAAATACTTTTCCTGCAAATTGACTGGGTATAACTTAGGAGCAGTATTAACTTCGCCTTCTTCAGTTTTCCCACCATATTTTTCCCAAGCACTCAATCCACCATCTAAAATATAAAGGAGCTGAGGCGAATGACCGAACATTTTAAACATCCATAAAGCACGACAGCTAGAATGAGAAGCGCTATTATCGTAAATAATAATTTTACAATCATTACGTAATCCCAAATGACTTAGCTTTTCAGCCAGTTGGTTTTCATCTAACAGCAGAAAATTAGGTAATGAAGTATTAGTATCACTGAATAAATTGATATCAAAAAAACGGGCGCCAGGAATATGTTTTTCTAGAAATTCTTGTTTTGCTTTACTGCTATCCTGGCCATGCCAAGTAGCATCTAATATAACCAGATTTTTCTGGTTTTTTCTAAAACTATCTACTTGCTGAGCGTTAATCAACCAAGGCATACATTATAGGTCCTAAAAACACATAGCCCTGTTACGCTAAGCATGACAGGGCTACACCGGCTATATATATTTCACTACAACCAGTAAACGAACAAGAATAAGAACAACCAAACTACGTCTACAAAGTGCCAGTACCAAGCCACTGCTTCAAATGCAAAATGATGCTCAGGAACAAAATGGCCACGAATACAACGCATCAAAATTGTTGTTAGCATGATGACACCCATGGTGACATGCATGGCATGTAAGCCAGTCAACATGTAAAAAGTAGAGCCGTAAATACCGCTATGCAAACTTAAACTATATTCATTGAATGCCTTATAGTATTCATTGGCTTGCATGCTAATAAAGAAAAGACCGAGAGCAACGGTGGCAACAAGACCCCAAACCAAATGTTTTCTGTGGTTCTTTTTCAAGCCCCAATGCGCCCATGTTACTGTTACACCACTGCTAAGTAATATAAAAGTATTAATGGCTGGAATACCCCAAGTTTCCATCACTTGCTGAGGACCAGGAAAAAGAGTGGGATTGGGATTACTTAATAACGGCCAAACAGCTTTAAACTGCGGCCACAACAATTTATGGGTAAATGAACTACCATTCATCCATAAGTCTTTAATAATTTGCGATGAATCGCCGCCTAAGTCAGGCACGCTAAAAACTCGGGTGTAGAATAAAGCAATAAAGAAAATACTAAATAAAGCCACTTCGGAAACGATAAACCAGACCATCCCCCATCGATAAGAACGATCCATCTGCTTGCTGTGAAGCCCTGCAACACTTTCCTTAATAACTGCACCAAACCATCCAGCAATAGTAAAAGCTAATAATAAGATACCAATAAAAGCGAGGAAAATACCGAATTTATGATTGTGCAGCATGTTCACAATGCCTAGCACAGTGCTGAAAATACCCAGCGACCCGAATAAAGGCCAATAGCTAGGGTCAGCCACATAGTAATAATCTACCGGCTTGTAGGCGTGAGTTGTATGTTTCATGCTGGCTCCTTTACTTTTTAGGTGTGGCATCAAACAACGTATAAGCTAGTGTTATCGTATTTACCTCTTTAGGTAAATCTTTATCTACCTGAAACACTAGCGCCATTTGTTTGGCTTCACCTGCTTTTAATGATTGTTGGTTAAAGCAAAAACATTCGATTTTATGAAAGTGCGAAATAGACTCGGTAGGTGTCATACTAGGTATAGCCTGTACTACCATGTCCTGCTTCGTATTATTCTTTGCATAAAATATTACTTTCTTACTCTCACCGGGATGAATCTGTACCGATTTTGTTATCGGATAAAAATCCCAATTAAACCCTTTGTTTGTCATCGTAATAAACTGAACCGTTACATTACGGCCCATTACTATTTGAGCATTTACGCCTTGTAGATCAGGTGCATTACTCAAAGGCACTGAGGTGTTTAACCCAATTTTCTTACACGCTAGCCGATAAAGCGGCACTAACGCAAAACTAAAACCAAACATGACTGCTACTACTAAAGCCAGTATGCCTATAGTCTTGCGCGATGACTTTTGCATTCTAAGCCTTATGCTATCTGTGGTGGTTCAGAAAAACTATGGTATGGGGGTGGAGAACTCAGTGTCCATTCCAAACCATGTGAACCTTCCCATACTCGCGCGT
>CAZXFO010000004.1:0-6134 GCA_964639745.1 uncultured Coxiellaceae bacterium
TGATGGCCGCTACAGTAGCAGAAACATCTAATGTTACAGCTATCCATGCTGTAATAGCAGGAATTAGAGGTCCAGCGTAAGCCGGTGTTACGAAAAAGAAGAATACTGAGACCCAATTAAGTAATCTTAGAAATTTCTTAAATTTACCCAATTTTATATCCTGTTTTTATTCTTTTATCAGATCTTCGAATAATACCATAACCGCCCGGTGTGAGCACACCTAAAACTTCCCCAAGTACGATAGTCAAAGCCCCACCTAATGCCTCATTGGCTTCATCATTAACTAGAATGATGTCCCCAACATTCGAGAATACAGGGTTAATTTCAGGAAAATTTGTTTTGCATAGTTCTTCTAAATTATTATACCCATGCTCTTTTAGAATCTTTATTGCACCAAGAGCATTCGAATATTTACCACGATAATCAGTAATTAAATCTACACCTGTAATTGCCTTGATATGATCGCCAGCAAAAAGAGCACAATCATGATCACCCCAAACAAAAGGTTTTGTTGTCACACTATGCAAATTTTCTTGCATCTTTGTTCGCCAGCTTTTTACTCTTTTTAACTGTAACATGATTAATACCCCGTATAATCTGCCGGAATTGGTGGTGGGGTGTTTGATAGAGGCTGCAAGGATTGGACTGTTCCTTTCTTTTCACCCCAATAAATCTGCCAAGTACCTACCGTAGCCACATCTTGATAGAATGTATCGGTGGCACTTCTTAATTTCTGACTTGCATCCGAGCATACATCAGTATTCGTGCGCGTAAGCTCGCGT
The DNA here is from genome assembly GCA_964639745.1 of uncultured Coxiellaceae bacterium. Taxonomy (GTDB): domain Bacteria; phylum Pseudomonadota; class Gammaproteobacteria; order DSM-16500; family DSM-16500; genus JABDGC01. Next base: position 783 of record CAZXFO010000004.1, read on the forward strand.
GTGTGTGATACTAGTGATAATGAAATTGATCCTTCATTGTTTTCCGTTGGATCAGTGATAGTCATAGTATCAATGAATCCTACGAACCTCGGTACAGCCGGTGCTACAAGAAGAAATGTTCCGGGGTTAAACAGTCCGCGATGTATTTCTACTGCACCACCACGAACATTATACCCACGCACCATATTAATTACTGTGCTATTTACCTGACTCAAATTTACATTGATAGTTCTTACACTTATATCACTCGTTAATGGAATATCATCAATACTAAGAAGTGTTCCGGTACCAACATAAACCCTTGAGCTTGTCCCACCAGTATCGATATCAATATAATTGGCAGTAATAGTGCCAATATCATCCCATAAACCTAACGTATGATCTACATTACTATCGTCTTTACCATGCATCCAGATAAAATTTCTGGCTTGCAGTTCTCCTTTAGCTAATGCCGTCAAAACATCTGAATCAACTGTTCTCATTTACAACACCTGTATACAATTGAAACTGAATGAAGTTGTAATAGTGCTATCAGTATTTTGAGTAAATGCAGAAATCATTCTAAACTCCCCATATGCTTTGTTTAAGGTGACTGCTATATCAGCGGCAGCTCCGGCACGTACAGCGCCAACCTGAAACTCAGCAGTATTACCACTACCATCAGCAGTAACGGTCTCTAGAGCCCTGTGCAGGGCTATGGAAGGCTTTGAACCATAGTAGAATGAAAGCATATCACCACGGCTAATTACTGTACCAACAGGAAGCCCTTTTAAAGCTAATGAAGTACCATCAGAACCCACAGATTTAATTGTACAGGTACTGTCATCCACTTGACCTGTTTTTGGGTATGGTCTGAATGGGTTGTATAAATAGAATGTGTTTACAGAACCATGTAGTCCTTCAAGCAAAGCCTGAACATCATTTGCTTCATCAAAACGCATTGTTACAGTGCTACACGTTGCCATCCAAAGGGCCGGTCTAAGATCTTTCGCTATAATCATGCCTGATGCTTTACCACTGTATTCTTGACCATATGAAGGCAAGAATGTTACTTCTTTTAATCTGATAATATCAGCAAAAGTTGCCAGACTATATGGGAATGTAAGTGCCATTACCTAGCCCTCGGATCTGAATTTACTCTGTTTACGCGAGAAGGAAGAATTTTCCTATCATAATTCGTCACCACTTGATTAGCTATGGGACCAGCCACTTTGGCAATTCTAACGTTCATTTCTGGTGAAGCATCTATTACTAGATGAATTGTACCACCACCCTGAGAAGTGTTAACCTCACTGTTCATAGTAGTATTAACCCCACCGAAAGCATCTTTATTGTTGATTATAGAACCACCAGCAGAAGGTGGCACCCAAAGCTCAGGGCCTTTTTCACCAACAATAATAGGTTTTGTGCTATTTACTGCACCACCATCAGCAAAAAAATTGAAGCCAAGACCGGGTATACCAGAAGAAAAATTAGTAGGGATAATTGGCGGACCACCAGCATTCCCACCAATAGAACCTAAAATATCACCAAGGATTCCACCCTGACCGGGGCTTCCATCGTTACCCGGCTTACCGAATAAATAATTATCAAGAGGCCGTAATACCAGATTTTTAAGAATAGATGAGGCCATACTTTTCAGTAGTGAACTAAAAGCATCACCAATATTATCAAAATTGATTAGAACATCCTCAGCAAATTGATCAAATGAACTGCGAAGATCATCTACAACATTGATCATTGGGTCAATTAACAAATGCTTATCAAGATTTTTTGCTACAGCATCACCAGCCTTTTTAGATGCTTCTGGTATTCCATTCTTTAATTTATCGTTTAAATCATCTAATGCTTTAATGTTGTCATCATATACCTTTTTTGATAGATCAGAAACATCAGGTAAATCCTTTGCTTTTTTATAGGTATCAATTAATAGATTATTTTTATCTATTAAATTTTGAATTTGTTGTGCAGCAGCATGACTTGCTTCTGCAATCTGTTTATCGTAATCGCTCATACCAATTAAAGATGTCTGGAAGTTTTGATTTTCAACATCTTTATTTAGATTGAGTTTCAGAGAATCAAATTCCTTATATGCACGTAATAAATCCTTAGCAGCATCAGCAGCATCATTTGTTGCTGTTTCAATATTATATAACTTCTTAATGATTTCATCATCGCTTAAACCTTTGAAATCAGCAGTATTACCAAAAGTCTTTTTAAATTCTTTCCATGCGGCAGATGTTGTATCAATTCTTTGAGAAAATTCAACTAATTTAGCGTTAGAAGAAATAGTATTAAGGGCCGCATTTAATTTTCCGGTATTATCATTAGTGCCATCGAGTGCAGCATTGTATGCTTCTAAAGTACCTTGAGCGCGTGTATATTCTCTGACAAAACTATTAACAACGCGAGTAGATTCAGAAGTTCTACGAGAAATGGCTAATTTCTGCGCATCTATTGCAGAAGTAGTTTGTCCATAAACAACAGCAATTTGAGTCCCTAATTTTAGAAATGAATTATAAGCAGCTTCACCACCTGTAGTAGAAACTTTCTTAAAATCTTCAAAAGCTGGTATGAGTTTCTTTTGAATTTCTGGTGGAAGTGCGGAAATTTTATCGCTGGCACCTTTTAATAAATCAGAAAAGAATATTTGCTTTTCATCATTTGTTTTTAATCTGGACAATGCACTATTTAAACGTGTTTGAATGGTATCAGCCGCTTTTTTAGCATCAAAAGCTTCTATTCCTTTATTAACTAAGGTGCTTAATTCATCACTCTTATTTTTTAAATTATCTAGAAGACCATCAAATATTCTATTAACTCCTTGCGTAGTTTTATCAGCAACCTCAAATGTATTGGAAGCTACATTATTTTGAATTGTTTTTAACCCATCATTAATATCAACTAATTTTTGTTTAGCTACTTTCAAATTAGCTTGAGCTTGCGCTAAGTCATTTCCACCTGTGAGTAATGGGTGACCAATAGGAATACCGCCAGTAGCAGCTAAATTACTTGGTGCATATTGCTCTTTATCAGTAGCTTTAACTTTATCAAACGCTTTTTGAGCATTCTCTACTTCTCTTTCTGCTTTGCCTTTTTCTGCGAGAAGATCTTGCGCTCTGCCAGCAAGAACCATTTGGGCAATTAAGGCTCTATATTCTTTAGTAGCATCTTTAGCTTTATCAGCTATTAATTGTTCAGAATTAGCAAGTTCTATAAATTTTCCAATGGCATAAACAACAGCTTCAACAGCAAAAATTGGCCATAATCTTTTTAAAGCACCAGCAAGAATATCTGTAGCTGCGGTAAGTCCTTTTACGGCTGCTTCAACACCTGAAAAAGTTTTTGCCCAAGTAACGATTTTGGCACCAATCCACGCAACACCAATATTTGTAATAACGATTGATATACCCTCAAAAGCTGTGGCCCATACATTTGTAGCCGAAGTTACAGATTTTAACGCCATCACTATACCTGTTAATGAGCCGAGAACATCTTTCCCGATAGAGATACCAATAGCTTGGATGTTAACTTTTAAACCTTCTACTTGCCGATTAAATGTATTGCCAATTTCACCAAATTTGCTATCTAATGCACCACCAGCCTGAGTAGCATCATTTAAATATCGCGTTATTGCTTGAGCATTAGTTACTAGGGCCGATAAAACACGGTTTGTTCTAGCATTACTCAATCCTAATGAAGCGAAGTCTGTCATTTTTGCGAATACATCAGGGGCAGATTGAACAGACTGTAAGAATTTTTGTAATACAGCAGGACCATCTTTCACGAAAGTCTTTTTTAGTTGATCATCTGTCATACCAACAAATTTAGATAATTGCTCGAATGCTGGACCGCCATTTTTAATAACACCACCGATTTTCTGTAGGGCTGTAATAATAGCAGTTGAAGAGGATTCTGCATTTTGACCAGTTTGTGCCAACGCACCACCCCAAGCGATAGCTTGTGTGGCTGATAAACCAAATTGAGCACCGGCCTTACCAATTTCAGTAGCTAATTCTAGAACTTTTGTTTCACTACCTACTGATTCTTGACCAATTAGTGTAAGAACATCACCTAATTTACTCATTTGTGATATAGGGAATTTTGTAACATTAACTAATTCTAATAATGAGTCAGCAGCGGTATCAGCAGTTAATGAGGTAGTTCTAGTAAGTTCAGCAACCACCTTTGTAAATTCAGTTAAATTTTTAGTTCCTGATACACCGGCTTGAGCGGCAGACTGAGCAATCTTTAATAATTCTTCTGTAGGAATACCTAATTGTTTGCTAAGATCAATCATTGACTTACTCAAATCATCTGTTTGACTTGATGTAAGACCAGCAGCCGCAGCTACTTTTGTTAACCCAGATTCAAAATTAGCAGCTACTTTAATAGAGACGCCCCAACCTACAGTAAGAGCAGTAGTTGCGGCAGTAATGGCCGCCGTTTTTGGATTCAATTGTTCTGCCAAATAATTGAAAGCAGTTAGGCGAGCAGCGATACCAGACAACGGACCAACAGCCAGAGTGGCAACCTTACCTAGATCAGATAAACCTTTTTGAAGTGGATTTACTATACCAGAGTTTCTTTTTATCTCATTAAATGAACTAGTTAGAAGAAGTGTTTGTTTGGTAGCTTCTTGAGAAGTTAATGAGGCATTCGATAAAGCCGCTTTGTATTTATCTAAAGCCGCAGTAGCTATAGCGATATACTCAGCCTGTTTCTTTTCATCGCTGATATTAGTTTGAATGGCATAAATAAGATTTTTGTATTGATTTTCAGCCCTTAAAACTGAGTTAGCCTGATTAGCTATCGCTTTCTCACTAGCATTCGTTATAGCAATATTTGCTTTACGTTGAGCAGCTAATTCTTTTTCAGTAGCTATCGTAGTATCTAATGATCTTTTTGCAACGTTTAAAGCTTGATTCCATGATTGTTGAACTTGAGTAAGTCGTTCATCATCTACAATAACACCATTCAAAGTTTTAGATAATTTATCAAACGCCGTGTATAGGTCTTCAACTATATGCTCAGTAGCACCCAAACTATTCTCAGCTTTATTGGCAAAATTATCTAATTGTTCTGCCGCATTAGAAATGAATTTGTTTTGCTTATTCCAATTATCTTTAGTTTCATCTAAAGCTTCTTTTTGAGTTTTGCTTGCCTTTTTGGCTGAATTACCAATTCTACCGTAATTAGACTCAATCTTATTAATGGCAGAAAGCATTGCATTGGTAGTTTTGTCAAAATTATCAGAAAGTTGTTGGATAGATTTTGTAACAGCATCAAAGTTCTTGAGTTGCACCTCGAGGATAGCATTTACTTGAGAAATTGTGATACCGTTATTCGCCA
>CAZXFO010000005.1:0-22342 GCA_964639745.1 uncultured Coxiellaceae bacterium
TCTTAGACATTACTTTTCTCCCAAACAGTGCAATAAAAAGCATTGGAATACCAGCGCCCAGGGCAAACGACATCAACACCAAAAAGCTAATAAAACTAGTTTGTTGCATGACCGTTTGGACAATAATAGCTGCTAAAATAGGTCCTGCACAGGGGGTCCATATTAAAGTAATTAACCCACCGAATAAAAACCCACCCCAGAATCCCGATTTGGGATTATTGACAAACTTGGAATTTGTCCCAATGTTTTCAATATGAATGGTCAAAGCTGTGAATTTTTCAGAGAGGGTGTCTGATAGCATGATAACACCCAGAATAAAAAGTAAGCTGAAGGAGATATTTCGAATGTAGTTTGAATCGATGCCAGTGTAATAGACAAGCTTGCGGGTAAATAAAGTGAAAATCGCAAAAATGGTGATAAAGCCTACAAGAATACCAATAGGCCGTTTTTTTTTGCCTGTCATTGACCCAGCTAATATGATGGGTAATACAGGAAGAATACACGGCGATACAACTACAGCTAATCCTTCAAGAAATCCCAGTGCAATATGAATAAGTTCTGTTTTCATAAGCGCTAGCTTATCATAATTAAAGCTTGCAAGGGATGTCACATGACATTTGTTACAGAGTTGGCGCATAATAGGCAGCATTATTAATTTAGGCTTAGGTGAAATGGATCATGTTAAATATAAAATTGCCAACGATCAGTGATTCGCTTTTTACAACCACTTTGCCAGTTAGAATCTATGATGTTAACTATGGCAATCATCTAGGCCACGATTCGCTTATTTCACTTTTGCATGAGGCACGCGTTCGTTTTTTAAAGAGTAAAAATTGCACTGAATTTAATGTAAGTGGTGCCGGGATCATCATAACGAGTTTAGCTGTCAATTATATTGACGAAGCTTTTTATGGTGATGAACTACGAATTAATTTATCGGTGGGTGAAATGTCGCGTACGAGCATGGAGTTATATTATTCAGTTATTCATCCTGAAGCTAGCAATGAAATAGCTAGAGCTTTTACGCTGGTAACTTTCTTCGATTACGAAAAAAGGAAGGTGATGCGAGTTCCAGAAGTTTTTGCGCAATTAGCAGATAAGCGTTAAGCCAAATCTAGCGCAGCTATGACATGCTCCTTTTCGATCCAAGATAGAATTAGCCCAGTAGTAATGGCAATAAAAATAAGCCATAAGGTGATGAGCTGGAAGCTCCCCGTGGTCTGATAAATATAATTTTCAATTACCGGTGTAAGTCCACCAAAAATAGCCATTCCTAGACAAAAACCAAGCGAGCTACCGCGATAACGAAATTGCATGGGGAATAGATTCTTTAAATATGCATTAGTGGGCGCTACGAATATTTCATTAATAATGCATAATCCAATTAAGCCAAATAATAATAAACCTATGTTGTGGCTGTCGACTAAATACATCAAGGGATATGAGAATATAGCAAGAGACCAGCATCCAATACGCATTACATAGTACGGAGTTTTCTTGTCAGCGAGTCTACTGGCAGGGATGAGTGTGGCGATAATGACTAGAATTAAAAAAGTTTGCATAAGCATTAGCTGCTGATGATTAATGAATTGCTTGGCCATAAGTACAGGGTCAATGAAAACAAAGATAGTGGTAACTGGAACAGTAACAAAAGCACCAACAAAAATACTAGCTAACAATTCCTTAGGGTGTTCTTTAAAAAGTGCAAGCAAGTTTTGCTTCTGACGGTCAGCTTTTGTAAAGTTAGGTGGTTCAATGAAATTTTTTCGATAGAAAATTGCTAAAAAACCCAGGGCGCTGCCAAGTAAAAAAGCTATACGCCAGCACCATGAAGGCATGCCATTCATGGCTATTAACAGCCCAGCGAATGAGGCTAGTAGTGAGCCGATTGAGGTAGTCATCGATACTAAGCAGCCAGCAAATGCTTCATTATGGTTGCGAACATGTTCAACAACATATATGCCGGCACCATTATATTCCCCACCAAAACAGAAGGTTTGAGCTGCTTTGGCTGTAATGACGATGATGGTGGATGTAATGCCTATTGTGGCGTAAGTTGGTGTAAGGCCAATCACTAAAGTTGCTAGAGCGATACCGTACATGGATGAGAGTAAGGCTGTACGTCTACCAAACATATCGCCAATATGACCGAATGCAATGCCACCTAAAGGGCGAGCAAACATTATAGCAAAGAGAAAAATATAGCTCTTGCTTAAGGCCTGGTAGGCATCTACGCCAGGAAAAAAAAGCGGAGCTAAAAAAGGCAGTAATAAAACAAAAAGATAATAATCATAAAACTCAATAATGGAGCCCATTGCTGTGCCAAAGAATATTTTCAAGGGCATATTGATCATTTGTTTAAGCCTCTTTTTAGAGTATCTTATGATAGCCCTAATTATCGTATGTGTATAATATTTCAATGAAAAAATATTCTCTATCTTTACATGTATTTAGACGCGATTTGCGTTTGGTTGATAATACAGCTCTTATCGCTGCCCTGGAATCTTCTGAGCAGGTGCTGCCCTGTTTTATTATGGATGAAAGACAAATAAATAATAATGATTATAAAAGTTCAGCTGCCATAAATTTTATGGCTAACTCTTTATTGGAGCTCGATCAGGAGCTTAGAAAACAAAACGGCCGCTTATTTATATTTAGAGGCATTGCAGAAGAGGTGATTAGCAGCTTGCTAGGGAAATATCCAGTTGAGGCAGTATTTGTAAATAGGGACTATACGCCTTTTAGCCGTTCTCGCGATCAGCGTATAAAGCAAGTATGTGAGAAACATGAAGTAGATTTAAATGTGCATGCTGATGCTTTATTGACTGAGCCTGAGGAAGTTCATAAGCCTAATGGTCAGCCTTATACCATCTTTACTCATTTTTATAAAAAGGCTTTGAGTTGCTCGGTTGCGCCTGTTCGTAAGAATCACTATAAGAATTATTATCAAGCCAAGATCGAAATCGAAAATGAAAAAACTTTAGAATCATTGTTGCATCCAGGTGACAATTTCGCAGTAACCGGAGGGCGGATTGAAGGTTTGCGTTTATTGCAAAACATACGTCGATTGGTTGATTATAATAACCTGAGAAATTATCCTGCCAAAGAAGGTACAACGCGATTATCAGCACATAATAAATTTGGTACAATTTCAATACGTGAATTTTATGCAGCAATTTTAGAGCAATTATCTAAAGATAATGCATTAATAAAAGAGTTATATTGGCGAGATTTCTTTACCCATATTTCTTATCATTTTCCTAAGGTGTTTGGACAAGCTTTTCAAGATAAATATAATAATATTGCTTGGGATAATGACCAGGAAAAATTTATTGCTTGGTGTGAAGGTTTGACAGGCTTTCCAATCGTAGATGCTGGTATGCGCGAGCTGAATTCCACGGGTTATATGCATAATCGCTTACGTATGATTACGGCGTCTTTTTTAGTAAAAAATCTACATATCGATTGGCGTTGGGGTGAAAAATATTTTGCCCAAAAGCTCGTTGATTATGATCCCGCAGTGAATAACGGGAATTGGCAATGGGCTGCATCTACGGGTTGTGATGCCCAGCCTTATTTTAGAGTCTTTAATTCATGGCTTCAGCAAGAGAAATATGATCCTGATTGTGTCTACATCAAGCATTTCTTACCTGAATTAAGTGGCTTAGATCCTAGGCAAATACACGGTCTTAGAAGCGCCTCATTAGAATTGCGCCATTATCCTCATCCAATAGTAGATCACGCAAGTTCAGCCCAAGCAATTCGCCAAGTATTTAAATCTCAAAAATAACTATTAAAATCAGCGCCATAACACATTAGATTTTGTTGGCTATACTTAAGATAAGTTTTAGCTAAGAAGGAGTGGAGAAATGCTGTTTGTCGATAAGAGCCTTTTAATTGTTAAACCTGCAGAACCATTTCGACAATGGTTAATGAATGTGTTGCAAGCTTCTCACGTAGTTCCGAAAACCGATATAAGCCTAGAGCAAATTCAAGATGATGCAAATTGTTATGTCATCCCAATGTTACCATCGCCGCAAACTGCTGCCTATATTAAGCAGCATAGTGAGGAAATTTTCCGTACAGAACTAAGTACGTGGTGTAAGGTGAAGGAAGTATGGCCTGATTTAAGTTTTGCTAATTTCTTAGCTAGCTTTAATTTTAACTTTTATTTTGATTGGATGGATTTTAGCAGCACTAACAAGCTGCAGGGTAACTCCTTACCGAATATTACTTTATTAATAAAACCTAATGAAAATTTCGCTGATTATCTCAAAACATTAATGGTCGAAAGATTTAAAATGGATCCTGCTATAGTTGATAAAAAAATGAATTTTGAACTTATTCAAAATGGTTCTACTGCTGTTATCACCGATGTTAATTCCCTTAATGATGTTGAGTATTTCATTGATCAACACTGCGAAGAAATATTTATACACCAACTTATATTATGGGGAGGTGCTGATTGTAAAAATTTGTGGCCGCGTGATATGGATTTACGCGGTTTTAAAGAATCATTCTCAATTGAAATCCACCAACATACATACGTAATGGCACACTAGGAGGCTTTATGAACTCATTATTAGCCGCAGGTGTTGAGCTTGGCCTTCATGGTGTGTCAGAGTTATGTAAAAGCCAAAAAGATAATGAGAGTTTGCAAACCTTAGGCAAGGTTTTGGATTATGGGGCAACTATGGCAGGTATAGTCTTGGGCGACCCTGTAGCCATTGGCAGGGCTGGTCTAGAAATTGCTAAGGAAGTAGCAGATAAGGGCTTAGTTGGAGCTATCCAAGAACAGGTTAATACTTTTAGTCGTTCGTTTACACCCTAAATTAGTTGTAGCCTCATTATTCTCTTTGTAAAATAGCTTTTTCATTTCGGTAAGCTTCCTTGAAAAAGTTAGCCATTAAATTAATACTTATCATTGCATATTTGTTGTTGTCTTCTATTGCTTATAGCGAAGAATTGCCACCATGGCCTGATTTTATAGCTCAATTAAGATCTCAAGCTATGAATGAAGGCATACGCCCAGAAATATTTGATGAGGCATTTATATCTATTCAAGAGCCTAGCCATCGCGTACTGCATTTTGACCAAACCCAACCAGAAAAGCGCCTAACATTTTTAGAGTATCGAAACAGTCGAGTCGATCCTTATCGTATTACGTTGGGCCGACGCGCTTTTCAGCATCGCGAAGACGTATTTACTAATATAAGTAATCAATATCACGTCAATGCATGTTTTGTAGCCGCCATTTGGGGGCTGGAGACAAGTTACGGAAGATATAAGGGCAATTTCCCCGTCATTCAAGCATTAGCTACATTAGCTTATAACCCTCGGAGAAGCGCTTATTTCCGCAATGAATTAATGACAGCTCTTCATATGTTGAATGATGGAGATGTTTCATTGCAGGATTTTAAAGGGGAGTGGGCGGGAGCAAGCGGCCATTGTCAATTTATGCCTTCTACATGGAAAAAATATGCCGCACCTTATAATGGAGTTGGTAAAGCAGATATTTGGAATAATATTGATGATGCCTTGGCTTCGATCGCTAACTTTTTAGAAAAGAATGGTTGGCAAGATAACCAGCCCTGGGCTGTTGAAATTGTACTACCACCCGATTTTAATCAATTCTATATTGGTACGAATATAACCAAAAAAGTTGCGGAGTGGTTACAGCTAGGGGTTACTACCGTAGCTGGCATGTATCTACCTGAAGATCTGCAAGCGTCCATCATTTATCCAGAAGGCGGGCCTGCTTATTTAGTATTCAGCAATTTTAAGACGTTGCTAAAATGGAATAAATCAAACTATTATGCGATGGCATTAGGGTATTTAGCGGAAGAAATTTGCCAGAGAAAATTGTAAAAATTTTATCTAAATAACATCTTGCGAGTTGTTCAATTAATTGCCCAAATGATCAATTGCTATAGTAGAGTTTAGCTCATAAAATACAGCTTTATTCCTGCGCGAGATAATCTGTTATGGCCAACATTCGTAATGTGGTGTTTTACCCTGAAATTGCTGATCTTCAGTTGCTTACCCTCACAAAAGGCCCTATTACCTTTTTTGGTAGTTACGGCGAAATTATTATGAACGAGATTTTAAAAAAAGCTAAAGCGGATTTATGGAATGAAAACCCTGACTTTCTGCGAGCGGTGTTCAATCTCTACGAGGCAAGTACAAAATCCGAAAACTATACTTTGCGATCTTTCGAGAGCCTATTAAGCTCTTTACGTACGGTTAGCCAACAAATTAATATTTCAGATACGGACCAAAAGACTCTCGCCACTGCGCTAATTCACATTGAAAATATGATAGTTAGTAAGGTTGCAGACGCTACTAAAAAGCATATTCTAATGAGTGAGCTGTTAGTAGAAAAAGAGTGGATTGATGCTTATCAAGGTTTAGATCTCGCGGTAAAAACAGCAGTCGCAACCATTCAGAAATTGATAAAAAATGATGCCTTTATGCGGGTTGATTTATTAAAAGAAATCCTATTTTTGATGAAGGATTCTGCTTGTGCTGATATTTTGTCTGCTGATGGTGATCTTGAAGAAGTGGTAGTTCGAACACTTATCCTAAACTATTCTCACCGAGATAGATTATTAGCATTAATGGCTAATGCTCCAGATGATATAAAGACTAAATTAAAGTCTTGTGATGGGGTATTTGTTAGTTTAAAGGATTTTATTTTAAGAATGCCGGGTGTTGCTTCTATTAAGGAATATAGGCAGATTTTTTCACAGAAACTTTTGCAGGTTCATCAGGAAGCGGAGCTAAATTTTATTTCGGTGTTAGCTGCATTTCCACGAAATAAGGTCAAGAAAGGGTCTTCTAAAAAAGCATCAAATGAGTCTTTTGTCTCCCAGCTAAAAGCGCTGATGAGGGATATTTCAGGAGATCTGTCAACATTGAATATGGCTGCTATAGAAATACCCTCATCCTCAACACTGGGGCGATTTAGGTCATCTTCTCATGCAGCTTCAACAAAACATAAACAGATGGCAGCTGCTTTTAATCCTGTTAATCACTTAAGTATCAATAAACCTGCCAACAATGAAATGGGTTTTTTTGCAAAAGTGGTTAAGCAATTAAAAAATAATGCTGAATCAAAATTTAGCGCAGGTAATGATGTGATAATCCATAGAGCAGCAGCTAAGAAGAAAAAGAAATCAACTAAGGCTGATAATTTGAGTACATCTGTGCAAGTCATACAAGCTATTCAAAGCATTAATTCGGAATGTAAGCAGCCAAAACATAGTCGCCACCATTCACAATCTGTTAAAGTGGCAAAGCATATACCTGTTCAACTCGACTCCACATTAAAGACTCAAGAGATTAACTCTATAACTCGTAAAGGTGCTTTTCATTATAGCCAGCAGTCAATAGACATTGCTAACCAAGCAGGTGCTGCGGGTAAGCCTTTAAGCGCCATCATTGAAGGTGAAAATGAAGTGACGCCAATGAGCCGTAAGATAAATGGCTAGGAGGGCTGCAATCCGCATGCTTAAGCATGCGGGTAGCTTAGCTTGTATATTAAGGCGAAATAGGCTGGGGTTTACCTTGCGATGAAACTGAACCGGCATAGCCTTTGGGTGCTCCTAAATCATATTTTTTAGCAGTTTCTATTGACGCGCCACTGATAGAAATAAAACCGCCATTACCACCATTGCTACCGCCTCTTGCAGACAAGCTGCCTAAAATGCTGGTATGTTTCGAAGTAAAATAAAGTAGACCGCCATCTCCTAAGAAATTCGAATTTGCTGTTAATGTGGCATTGCTGCCTACATAGGCTTTATCATTAGCAACTAAAAATATGCCACCACCGTCTCGATTACCGCTAACATCAATTTTCGCGTTACCATCAATAAAGGCTTGGTTACCATTGATAGCTGCTATGCCACCATCAAGGCCGTTTAAATTGATCTCGCCTGTGATATTGACGCTGTTATTTAGGCTCATAATGAGAACATTGCCTGCTACTTTTTTATCTGAACTGGAGGCATTAATCTTGCCTGTTACATTAATAGTTTTTCTATCGCTGCCTTTGGTAATTTTGTTTGGATCAAGAGAGTTGCCTTCAATAATAAAAATTTCACCATTTTTCTCGGCAACGTTGTTGGCCTGGACTATACCGTCGAGATTAATGACATTATCTAAAACCTTTTCGGCTGTATTCATGTGAACTACAATTGCACCACCATCGGCGATGATTTTACCTGTATTTTTAATTTCAGCGCCCGATTGGTTGCCTGATTCAGTAACGAGAAAATAAAATAAATCATTGGAGGTGCGATTGGGATTAAAGCTAATAACAAATTGCTCGCCAGAACCTAAGGAAACAGAGCCAAGGTTGGCTTCTATAGTGCCATTATTAGTGACTGAGTTACCCACTAAAGCTACTAAGCCATAGTCAGCTGTTTTAATTGAACCTTCGTTAATAATGGAACCTTTAGTATCTAAGGCCTGATTGAAGTGGTAATCACCATTAAGGAAATTTTTATCACTGATATTGGCGGTTGCAGAAGCGATAAGACCACCGACATTGACTTGGGCGGTAGGTCCAAAATGGATGCCGGCGCCATTAATTAAAATAATTTGGCTATTAGCAGTAAGTACGCCGTTAATTAACGACGTTCCAGAATTGGAATTGATTCTGTTGAGAGTGATGCCGTCATCAGGCTGCTGAAAACGGGTCGTTTCTCCCTGTGAAATATTAAAGCTATCCCAATTTACAATAGCTTTACTGCTGGATTGTTGAATGGTTGTTGTATTTGCTTCACTGGTAATTTGCGCTTGGCCAGCGGTTATTTGGCCATTAATAGGATTGGCGTAGGCTATATTGGCACATAAAAGCGTACATAATAATCCGGAATAAGTGTTTTTAAGCTTCATTATATTGCCCCCGTCTTTTATGGTCGTTATTCTACTACCAAGACGGCAACTGGTCAATTTTTGGGTAATATGCTGATAAATAACAAAATAAAATGCTATTATTTTAGACAGTTGAAGACTTATGAGTTAACTAAAACATCTCTCAGATAACGAAATAATTCAGTAGCTGCACCAGAATTTTTGTTTAACTTGCTGTCATGTTGGGCATTTCTGACAAGCTGTCTTAGATGCTGCCGATCAAGATTCGGTGTTGTTTCAAGTAATTTCTGAATAGCAGAATCCCCTTCAGCTATCAGTTGGTCTCGCCATTTTTCAGCTTTATGAAGTTGTTGAGTATTTTTAAGATGAGACAGTCGTAGATTTTCAATGGCAGCGTATATAGGAGCTGAGTCAACTTCTCTCATGAGCTTGCCGATATATTGGAGTTGACGGCGTTTGGCTTCATTGGCTTTCATGGTTTGGGCAAAACGTATGGCTTCAAACAATTGCTCAGGCAAAGGTATTTGTGCCAATTGCGCTAGTGGTAACTCCACAAGCGTTTCCCCCAATTTTTGTAAAGCGGTCATGTCTCGCTTAACTTGGGATTTGCTTATAAAATTTGGATCGTTATCATTAGGTAACATCATAATCTGCTTTATTTTTGGTAGGTTTCACGCGTGAACAATCCGATAAATGCAGCTAATAGCGCTGCTATTGTCAATGCAGATAAAGAAAATTGGTAGGCGTGCAAGCTGTATACAGGAACATTATTAATCATCTGGCCATCCCATTTAAGTTGCAATAAGTAACCAACGCCAGGTTGTAAAATAACGCCACCAATCATGACAAGGAAGTTGGTGAATGCTAACGATGTTGCTGCAAGTGCGCTTGAGCTGAGCTCACGAGCGATTGGAAATACTAAAATTTGGCTAGAAGAAAAAATACCAACTAAGAATAATAAAGTTTTAAATGTCCAAACTGGGGTGTTGTACGGTAAAAATAATAAAGCCCAAAACGTCAATGCTGTACCTAGGGCTCCAAAAATAAGTAGTGAGCGGCGGTGTTTGATGATATCTGAAAACCATCCTATGAAGGGGCTGCCAACAGCCCAGCCCCAGAATAAATAATTGTTAGTGTGAACAGCTAATTCTTTGGAAAAACCGCGTCCTTCTTGAAAGTAGGAAATACCCCAAGCTTCACCAAAGGCAGACAGTGAGAGAAAAAGAAAGCAGCCGATCATTCCATTAGCCCAAAGGTAAGGGTTTTTCGCTAAGTTAAATAGTTCTTGTATTAGATGTTTTAAGCTTTGAACAGGAAAGTGTTCTGGGTTATGGCCATTCTCTTTAGGGATAATAAGAGCCATAGCAAATGACAGTAAGATTCCAAATGTGGCAAAAACAAAAATAGTGTTTTTCCAACCTTGGTTTTCCATGAGGATATCAATAAGCAAGTTGCCTTGTGTGACGCCTAGCATGCAAAGCGTCATGATTAAGCCGGTTACAAAAGAAAAGCGCCGTGCAGGTAACCATAAAGTGGCAAGCTTTAGAAATCCTATAAAAGCAAAAGCTGAGCCAAAGCCTACAAACAATCGGCCTATTTGTGAAAGTAGTAAATGGCTTTGCATGGTAAACAAATAAGATCCTAACGCGCAAATTAAGCAAGCCAATATCAAAAGTCGACGGGGGCCGTAACTATCCATTAAGATTCCGACTGGAAATTGCATAGGGGTGTAAGCGTAATAATAAAAGCCCATTAAATTTCCGAAAGCAACCGAGTCTAATTTAAAAGCTTCGCGAAGTTCTAATTCCATAATGCTTGGCATAACGCGTAGCAGATATTCGTAACAATAAAATAGTGCTCCGGTTAAGCAAATGATCCATGTAAACCACGTGGCGTAACATGTAGAGTGTGTTTGAGTTTTAACTCGAGCAGCTAGCATTTCTTCACAGTTTGAGTTGGGCATAATAAATATTTATAAGTAGTTATATTGATTGAAATTCTACTACAGACTCGTCTTTAAGAATAGATTGAAGGCCGTCGATATAACTCTTTGATTAAAGATCAATAAATAAAAGCCCGCCCGGTACTTATGCGATTTACTGCTACTATTTTGGCCTCGATCTTTTAGCCGCATCGGTGCTGTTCTCAATGTGAGATGAATTTCTTTTGTTATTCGATCTAAATAGGCTGAAAGCAGAAGTGCCACGATAAACCGGCTGAGGTGCTGATTGGCTTTGCTGGTTTGGTAATAATGGGCTCAATCCTTGCGTGGGTAGCTGCTGACTATGTGGAAGGATTAATAAGCTATTATTATGGATGGGTTGGGGGCGCCAAAAAAAAGGTGGGGGCTGATATATCGGCACCAGTGCTAAATTCTGATTACCGAGCGTTGAGACTGAGTTGTCAGTAGGTTGAAGGAGATTATTGCATTGTAGAGGAAGCTGCTGAATAGATGTCTGATATCTATTAGCCGAAATATGGAATAGGTTTGGTTGTATCCCTAAGCCAGCATTGGATGAGGATGAGCTCTGGATTGTAGCGCTAGAATTAATTGGCGCACAGTTATTTTGTTTTTGGACATTCTCGCTCGTTGAAGGGAGGGGACTGTAGCTTGTTTTAATGGTCTTACTTATTGGCTCGTAGCCTTTCATTAATGAGCATTCAGATAAGTTGGCGTCAACTTTATTAAGTAGAGTAGTTATTGTTTGTCGAAACTTAAGCAAAAATTGGCTGTCATCTAACAATAACTTGTTAATTTGCTTTTGGCTCATTAATTCTTTGAGCTGTTCACTGCTCCGGATATTAAGTTCGTATTTATAAGTTGTGTTTTTCCGTAATATTTTCTTATGAGGAGAATAATCTGGTGGCAGCACGCAAGCAATTGGAAATACAAAATGAATAATAGCAGGATAAGTGAGCTGCAGTTTGGCAAGATCATTCTTAACATAATGAAGGATAGATCTACCTAAAGATGAAATAAGTGTGTTTAAATCTTTGTTAATTAATTCATTGATGAAATGTAATTTAGGAAATTCTGAAATCTTAAATAAAAGATTAAATTCAAACTCAGCATTAACACAATTTTGAAGTTGTCCATTGCACTTTTGAAATAGGGTATTAGTTAAATGGTTAAGCTCATCAAAACCAACTTCGGCGGAGAGTTTTCTTTCAGCTAATTCCTTAGAAAGATAACATTGAACAGCCGCGCTATGGGTTGTTGTGCAGGTGTCTGTTCTTATTGTCATTAAAGCATTAATTCCTGTTATGGAGTGGCCTTGATTAAATATTTCAGACCCCAAAAAGTTTCTAATATGGGGTTTTAACTGTTCTTTGATGGTGTTTTTAATTGTTTGGCTCGGATCAGTGGGTACATATAGTTTTGAGTTAACCTGGCTATTGGTATTGAGGTTGTTTGAGTTGCTTTGCATCCTAATGGGGATTGGCCGGTGAATAACATTATTCACATTTCCCCGAGAGCCTTCTTTAGTTTGCATAGCTATAAGGGTAGGGTTTGATTGCGATAGCATCAATGCCTCCTCAATTTTTTTGAATTATTTTTAGAACGCGCATATTGGCTGTAATTTATTGGAAATCCAAGTGGAATGCAAATTTCCACGCTTACTTGTTGATTAATAAATGGTTGTCCGCTATTGTTACTTATACTTAATTGTAGTAACGAGGATATCACCATGAAACTATCACCTAAATTATTGCTAATAATTTTAGCATCCTAGCATCAAGCTGAGAGGAACAAAGCGTTATTCCCCTTATTCAAATTTTGGCTTTTTTGAGCCATTATCGGAGTTAGAATGATTTCTTTTATTATTTTCAGTTGAGGCGGTTGATGAGGCCGATGCAATCGTACGGAAGGCGGAGGGTGCGCCACTACGTAAGGAGTGCAAAAATCCTAGATTGCTTGAATTATTTGCGCTAACTGTATCAGCAGTATTTTGCATTGAGTGGGTTCGGTCTAATCTCTCCGCTTGGGGTAGTTGCTGATTGTAGGATAAATGAGGATTGCTATTATTATGGTGGAAAAATAAATTAGTAGGCTGTAACGTTGAAAGAGTTAGTCTATTGCCGGCTGGAACAGATGGTGCATTATTCACTGTGTAAAAGGGGTTATTTGTGGAGTGAATAAGATTCTGAAAAGCTGAACTTTGTAATCTTTCCCACATTTCTGTTGCAGATTGCGCGGGTATGAAATCAGTAGTTGTTAAACTTGAGCTGCTTGAAGACGAGTTATTATTGTTTGTTGCCACTTTGGGATCTTGTTGTTCCTGGTCCTTGCTAGAAGGAACTTTTATAGATGCTGTTTTTAGAACCTTGCTGACCGGTTCGTAACCTTTAGTTAACTCGCATTGAGAAAGATCGGTATCTATTTTATTAAGAAAGTCTGTTAATTTCTTTTGGAACTTAGATAAAAAATGATTCTCATTGAAGAATGTCTCTTTTATTAAATGCTGCTTTGCAACAAGCTTTTCAAATTGTTTAGAGTTTTCTATGGTAATTTCAAAACTGTAATTAAAATTATGTCGTTGTTTATATGCTTGAGATGAGTTTGAATCTTCTGGTGGGACGCAAGCAATCGGAAAATTGATACCAATAACAGCGGGATAAGTAAGTTCAAGCTGGCTAAGTTCCTTTCTAAAATAATTTTGAATTGATTTTGCAAAAGAAGTAATAAGCTTATCATTATATTTCTCAATTAGAGTGTTTATATAGTGAAGCTTAGGGAACTCAGATGTAGCATAAAATAAATCTGTTTCAAATATTGTATTAGGAGAAGCTTTAATCTGTTCGTTACATTGTTGAACAATGGTATTAATTAATACTTTGAGCTCATACAGGTTCCAATCCTGCTTAGAATATTTTTCAACTAAAGTTTTAGAAAGGTAACACGGGGAAGCGATATACCATTTTTTAATATCAGCTCCTGACTTTGCTGTTAAAAATAGCCGTAATTCTGTAATAAAATAGCCTTCTGCAAATTTTTGGGCTGTCGAATCATCAGAGAGGCAAGCTTTTAACTGCTCTACCACTTTATCCCTCACTGATTGAAATTGCTTATTATGCTGTTTTGGATGCTTTGAGTTTAAAGCTAGGCGAATAGGTTGAATATCACTAGTATAGTTACTTGAGCTGCTTTGACTGTTCATGGCTGAGAGTAAAAAATTAAGTGGGTTGCTTATTATACCCGTTTGATAATCTTCAATACGGCCATCAACTACAAAATTTTTTCTTCCATCTCTTTGTACAACTTCAATAGTGGGTACAGGGCCGAATTGGCTTATAAATTCATTGTAAGAGTAAACTTGAAAAAGCCCTTCATCATCATAAGTGACAAAGGGTAAATCTTGGCCAAATTGATCATCAATAAGTTTGTAAAGTTTTATAGCATCTATGATGCCCCGTGCATTCCTAGCTTTATTTTGATCACTTGCTTTATAGTCTATTGAGACATTGGCATACACTGCAACAGTGTTACCATGCCTTTTTAGCAAAGCTTCGTGCATAAATTCTAATTCAGAATACGTTTCCGGAGCAAAGTTGAATAAAACATCAGAATTACGTATATTTTTAATACGGATGCCTTGCAGCATGACCTCGTTAGAAAGGTAGACGTTAGAAGGAAAATTATTAGCATATTTATTTCCAGAGGATATGATTAAAGCGTAATGTTCATGATGAATGTTCTCAATCTGGGTTTTTGATTCTGGGTAGAAAATTCTTATATTTTTATGGAAGTTATTCTTCCGTTTCTGTACTGAAAATTCTATTTTGTCTATCAATACTTGTTTTAATGGTTTAAGAGTTAAAAAACCTGAAGTATTTTGCTCGCTGTTTATAACTGCTATATTGAAAACTTCAAAAAATAAATCTAGGCGTCTTTTAAAGCCGATAGGTAGACGTTTAGTCTTAATATCAATTTCATCTTTAATAAACTGAACTAAAAGCTTGACAGCGTCAAAACTACCTGTTTTATCCTTATCATCTAATTCTTCCAAGGTGTGGTTACCTTTAAAGTATTCCGTAGCTAAAAGGGTAAGTTGAAAGGGTAAGTTGAGATTGATGTCAGGGTAAATATTTTCAAAACGAATGAAGCATGATAGTAGCATTTCTTTGCGAGAAACATCTTCTATATATCGCTTGTACCTGCCATCTATCATAACCAACCGTTCATGCATGTCTTTAAAATTGAAGGAAGGCTTTCCACCTTGTGGACGTAAAAACGATTCAGTCGCATAAGGGAAACCTAATGTTGTAGTAGTATTGTTAACTAGGTTTTGAGAGCACGCGGGTCGTTTATAGCCAGCCATGGCGAGGTTACCGCCTGGGCCTACTAATTGTAAAAGCCCAGAAAATAATTGTCTTTTGCCGTGATAGCTTTTAATTGGAATGCCCGGTATAACCATTGTTGCAGGTTTTATCCATGCTAAATTGTCGACTTTAGGATTAACAAATTCCTGTAGAAAATTTTCATAGCTAGGTACATCTTTAGCAACTTTGCGGATGTAAGCGCTATTTAGGGGTTCATTAGTATTTATACTCAAAATGTTTTTTAAAATCTCAACGCTCGACTTTACGTAAATGCTTTCAAGATGAATAAGACTGTTAACTTTTCTCTGATAATTAGCAATTGATAATAGTTCTTTAAGCTCAGAAAAATTGTCAATTTTATCAAAAAATAATTTAGGGATAAGATAAATATTATTTAAGGCATATTTGGAGTGGGCGGATGGTAGAGACATTATTTTGGTTATTTCATTTAACGGCCCTTGCATTAACTCAGAGAAAAAATTGGTGTCGGAGTCTGTTGTAAATGCACATAAGCTTTCCCAAATCGCTGCGTCCGTTAAAGGTTGATTAGGCGTTTTCTTAACTTCTGAGTTTTCATATCGCGGTATGCGGCATTTATGGCTAATCGCTCCGGATTTGTTTTGGGCCATCAAAAAGGTGTTAAGTAAAACAAACATGTTAAAAAAAGTTTGGTAGGTTTTTGCTTCGGCTGGCTGGCTCAATGTTTGAGGCATAATTTTAACAGTGTTTTTATCATGGGTTTCAAATTTAAGCGCAGTGCTTTCAATGTTGCTTATCTCTTTATTTTCCTGGCTGCTAAAGTTGGTTAGGCTCAAGCTAGGATGATTTAAGCTCAAGTTTTGTTCTTGCTTAAACTCTGCTGGAGCGACAATATTATTTAGCTGTAACAATTCGTTATATATACTGTTAAATGCCTTCAAAGTGCGGTCACTAAGGCTGGCAAGACTTTTTCTTATAGATTCTTGTAGGCCAATGATGGCTTCAGCTCTAAAAACAGGACCAAGCTCATCGCGATTTACAAAAGCAAAGTAGGGGGCCAAATTGCTAATTTCTGCTAGCTGCTCCAATGTGAAGCTTAAATTTGAGGCAGGTGGAACAATTTCTAAAGAATACGGGTGGTTTGATAGTGGGTTATTTGCGTCAGAGCTTTTAAAGCGGGAAAAAATTAATTCCCATTTACCAATGGAGCTTGGGTTCGGGGCGCCAAAGATACGTAAATATACTCCGCAGTGATTTAACAAAAATAAGCTTAAAAGTGACAATCTAATTTCATAACGAATTTGTTCAGGCCCTCTGCTTGAGTGATTGTAGTAGTGTAAGCCTTGATCGCTTTTGATGATAATCTTGCAGTTTTTTAGGAACTTAATATTATTTTCTGTTAATTGTGCGTTTGGAAAAAAATTTCGAATGGCGAAATCTGGATTAATATTAATCAAACCATTAATTTGTATTAGTGCTGCATTAAGGCTTAATTTTATAATGTACGCATGACTGTACCGAGGATCCAGATGATGTTGATGGGTGAGTGTCGATTCATAATATGATTCTATGTATCTAATAAAATTCCATACGTCAGAGCTCCGTAAGCCACTTTTGCACTCATTAGGAAGTTTGCGATCATTCGGGTATTCTTCACCAAGGATAAACGCATTTAATTTTTCTGTAAGGGGAAGCATGAGTGGCATAAGCCTTGCAAGATATTCTGTTTCTATTTGGATGATTGAGGGATCAGGATGTGTATGTGTGTGCATGGCTGCTCATTTGTATTATTTTTATTTGTTTATTTTAACTATGATTAGTTGAGAATCCTAGTGAAATGAGATTAAATAAACTAATTATTTGTTAAATTTAAAAACTTGTCCAATAATAACGCGACAATTCTTTTAAGCTTTGAGCAATGAGGATACAGCATGAAACCATCACCTAAATTATTGTTAATAATTTTAGCAGCTGGCACTGCGTCAATTGGAACTATCCCTTACGGTTATCAATTTGGAAAAACTATAGGATTAAATAATTTTTTTGTGATAGTATTAGTTATTTTATTTGCGGGTAATGCTGATCTATCCAATACTATTTTATGTTAATACTCTTTTATAAATATGCAAAAAGATAACCAAAAGATAAAGAATGCTAATGCTTTCAAGGCTGCAAGTTTATTAAGTGCCTTACCAGTGGGTAGCATGTGTTTTTTTGCTTATCAAGATATTTTGCCGCTAGTGCCAGCCTTGGGAATAACAGTTGTTGTCACCCTTATTAATGCAGCTATCGGATATACAGCTATCATTAATTTTCTCACTACCCTCAGACATTCCACGAAAATGATGAAGGCGCAGGTTAAGTTTAGCTGTAGGGTGCTAGGTTTTATTGCTGGAATAGCAGTTAGCCTTACTGCATTTATGGCTGCTACACATGCATTAGTTGATATCTTAGAATCACTTACAGCTTGGGATAAATATTTTATTCTTCATTTTTCTACTTTAATTGGCTTGATAGCATGGGCGCCTTCTGCCTTATTGTTTGCTAATTCCACACAGTTAGTTGCAGCTAAGATTTATATGTTTTTTTCTAATTTGAAGCGTCAGTTAAAAAATATTGATAGCACTACTATTGGCTTATTAATATTTTCACTCTGCTCAGGCGCAGCATATTCACAAATGGTTATAGTATTTTTTAATCCTGATATGAATATTCCTTGGATATTTAAGCATCATTTCTTCCAACATTATCTATATCCCATTTTAGTGCCGCTTGCTTTCCTTGCTTCAGGCTCGGTTAACTATTGTGCCTTAGAAAATATGTTTGTAGCGGTAAGGTCTAAAAATAAGTAAGCGATTCATTTCTCTAGATTAATTATTGTGTCAGCTTGATTGCACGACGGTATGGCTTATAATACGCTGTCATTAATTATTTTGGGTGAAATATGAGTATTAGCCGCACAGAGAGCTTGATTCCTTTTAGTTTAGGTAATTTTTCTAGTTCAAATAGTAGCTCAAATAATAGCAACTCAAATGATTTTAATTCGTTACCTCTCACGTCTACTTTTACAGCCAGCAGGCCTCAAGGCACTAGCCCTAGTAAGCAGCAATTACCTGAACTTGTTGAGTATGAAGATACATTTAAAAAGCTTGTTGAGAAAGAAAAGCAGATTTATAGTTTGTTAACGCCTAAGTTAGAAGTTGTACTCAGTGAATTAAATAAATTGTCGATAGAATTTAATGCTAATGCTGGCCAGAGCTATATGATGGCTGGGCAACTTAAGTTTCCACTTAATAAAACTTTTTTTAAAGTTTACTGCCAATTCAAAGAAAAATCAGTGTCTCTGCAGACACTATTGCGGGCTATAAGTCATTGGCGAAATGATTGTGCTCTCGTATTAGAAAAAATTCGACTGGTTAATGAATTTCCCGAAAACAAAAAAGAATGTGCCAAGCTAAAAAAACAATTAAATTCCCTTAAGGCAGAATCTGAGAAAATTTATAAAAATTTAAAAACTAAAATAAGAGGTTTAGCTTGTGAAAGTTTGTTAATGAAGTTGCAAAACGATTTTTCTGAATATTTATTGTGTGTTGAAACAGAAAAATGTAATAAAGACAAAAAAATTAATGATAATTTCTCTTTAGTGGAGGCTTCTCTTGAGGCTGCTAATGACAAAGATAAATCATCAACTAAACGCATCTATCAATCCTTACAGTCCAACTGCTCAGAAAATGAAGGTAGTGACAGCGAGGATGCTGATACTGAAAATGAAATAGAAGAATCCAAGCAGTCAAACAAGAGGGTGCGTCTTTCACGTTTTTATGTTGAGCCCAGCCAAGATCTTTATGATGCTACCCCTCCACAAGATAATGTCTCCCATTCGCTAACCAACTCTTAAGAGTTGGTTAGTATGGTCTAAGTTCAATGCGAAGCGAATTAAGCAATTTAGATAAAGCTATAAATTACAAGGTGAACAGCTAAGCTGTTAAGCTTTTGATTTTTTCTACTTCAGCAACTATTTGCGTCGTTGGGTGTTGTCTTTTGAATAAGCTAAACATCCCAAGCCCTAATAAGCTGCCAGCCGATGCGCCTAGCGTTGCGCCAATGGCTGCACCAGCGATGCCACCTGCTAAAGCTGTAGCGGCTGCGCCCGGCCCAGATGCTGCACCAAGCATTAAGCCTACAAAAAAGCCTAAAACGGCACCAATTAACATGCATAAAGCTTTTTTCCAAAGAGGGTCTTGTTGTATGGGTTTAATGGGGGCTATCGCGATTTTAAATGCTGCTGCATCGCTAGTTGCTAAAAAAGTATGAACAGCAGTTTCGAGTGTTTTTAGGTTGTCTGCAGTAAGTCTGTAATTTTTTAAATCTGCTAAAGCCAAAGCCTTTAAGTCGCGGATAGCATTAACTAAATTTGATTTATAGTTTTCAAACTTATCTTGATAATCAATGTTGCTTACAGTTCGTTTATCAACGCTATCAATGATGCTGTCGAAGGATATTATTTCAGCGTTTTGTTTTGTAATATCTATGTCTTTCTTTTTTGCTTTGGTTAAAGTTGGTGGAGTTATGATAATCAGAGGTGGTACGGACTGACTATAAGGTTCATGACCACTTGGATAACCTGCTACAGGCATGTCACTTTTATAAGATTCGCTAGCTTCACCCATAAATGATGCACTCGCTTTAAGCAGAGAATATCGCGAAAGAGATTTATCGGTGGAAGGTGGCTTTGTCGTGCAAGCAGTTATCTTCCGAGTTAAAGAGGGAGCGCTATCTAAAGTAATGGTTTCTGCGCTGGGCTCATAAGAATTATCTTGGTATGCTGTTCCATGCATTTTTGCCTCCATTTCCATATAAAAGCTCGGACTAGCATAATACTCCTTTGTGGTGAGCGTGTACAGCAAAGCCCATCTTACTTAAGCGAACCATAAGTGGTAATATATCGATCAGCGAATTAACTGTATGAATAGTAACTGAAAGCAATAAAATTAAACGAGGCTATAATTTAAATAAAGTCTGGAAGTTATGCAAAAAAAATAACAAAGCTAAAATCCACTGCTATACTTTAAATATGTCGCTGAAGTGTTTCTCTGTCTAATCAATGGCTAAGGAGCGGTGTATGGCAGTTACTTCCGGTTTGTCTGGCAATGAAATCTACTGTTTAGCTCAAAAAGGGTATAAGCCTGGGGATCTGGTGGTTGGTAACAGCGTATATTCATTGGGGTTATTACGATCGATTACTGGCGGCATTAACGCCATGTTTGGTGGGGAAGTTGAAGAGTTTACTTCCCTAGTTAGTGAAGGCAGAGAAGCTGCCTACTGTCATCTAGTTAATGAAGCGATTTCTCGCAAAGCAGTAGGGATAACCGGTGTTTCGAGCGAAATAATTTTTCACCCGAATAATGTAGAGTTCCTCTCGATGGGCTCTGCCATCTACGATAATACTGCTACGGAGAAACTTGAATTTACAACTTCAGCTGATGGGCAAGAATTGTATGTACAGTTAGATGCTGGTTATAAGCCACAATGTTTTGCCTTTGGAAATGTGGTTTATTCGGTTGGGCTGGGGCGTGGTTTATTGGGCAAGTTAAAAACTTTTCGGCGTGGTGAGATAAAAGAATTCTCTGACATGTTGAATAAAACACGTCATATCGCATTAAAGCGCATCATTGATAATGCTTGGTCGCGTCGTGCAAATGCAGTGTTAGGCATTAAAACTTCAGTATTATCATTTGCCGGTGTTACAGAAATGTTGATGATAGGCACAGCATCCACTAACAGCGTAATACACGCAGCTTTTCCTGAGGAAATTGTTACAAGCGATATGACAAATATAGAGATGTGGAATATGGCGACCTTAGGCTTTGCCCCTATGAAATTATTATTAGGCACATCGGTTTATTCACTAGGTTTGGTAGGCGGGATTTCGGCGCTATTGAAGAGTTTTGTCAGAGGTGAAATCAGTGAGCTAACAAGTTTAATTTTTGATGCTCGAGAAAATGCTATTGGGATTATTAAAGATGAGGCAAAATCTATCGGTGCTGATGATGTGGTTGGAATAAAAACCTATGTATACCAGTTGGGCGACGGGTTAATTGAATTTTTAGCAATAGGTACAGCTGTAAAAAAAATCCCCGAGGTCAAGACAGAGTTAGCGCAATTGCCACCTCAAGCTATCATTGCTGATCAATCCACATTTTTTGACTTGGCAGATGAAAACTCAGTGTCCATTGATATGAATGCTGGAAGGATGAATATTAAATCTGTTGCATTGCTTATTCAGGTGATTGTAATAGTGTTAGTAATGGTTTTCACTGTGGTTTTTCATAAATAATAAGCACTATTTCCATAAAGCCTTAAGCTGATAGCTTGCTGGTTTTGAATTAGTCTTTTTAGGTTTCTTGTGATTTTTTTTCTTTTTTTGAGTGCTAGAAGTATCAATTTTATATTCTGGGCATTTAATTTCCTGGGTGGTGATGACATTAGCCTGCATTGGGTGGTGCTTGGCTACAATGCTGGCATAACCCGTTAGGGGCGTGATAGGTTTCCATTTATTTTGTGCATTTATTCTGTTGCCAGTAGTTAGTGAAGCGCTTGCTAGTTTAATGACAGACTTAGCTATTTTCTTCTGTATAACAGTGGTTGAAAGAGCTTTATTGGGTTTAGCTTTTTTCTTTGATTTAGGGATTCTCTTTCTTAAAATAAGCGGTTCGTAAACGTTGGGTATTAGATGGTTTATGGCATGCTTATAACGATTTTTACGTGCAGGTTTGATGCGATTGTTAAATCTTAGAAAAAACTTCCTAAATTTATTATCTTGCTTGAGTAAGTTAGTAATGATGGGCTTAATTTTTGAAAATTTAATGCCTTTAGTTATATTTTGAATAATTGATTTTGTTAAATTGATTTTTTTAGAGGTGCTTATTTTATTCACGAACGCTTTCATTCTATCGCTAAAAAACCATTTGTGAATTAATTTTGATTTATTGAGCTTCTTATATTTTCCACTAAATTTACTTATATTGTTATGGGTTGTGCGCGTATTTATCTGGTGCATACACTCTTTATAATCACGGAATAATCCAGTATACCCTTTCTCACGAACGTGCTGATTTAAGTGCGCAAACAATTGACTTAACAATTTTGCTGGGTCTTCGGCCTT
>CAZXFO010000006.1:0-6165 GCA_964639745.1 uncultured Coxiellaceae bacterium
TATTGTTGCATTAGGAACCGTCGCTGACTTAGTGCCTTTAGACTATAACAATAGAATTTTAGTTCATCAGGGATTAAGGCGTATACGCCGGGGTTTATGTATTCCTGGTATTCTTGCATTACTAGAAGTATCGGGCAAAACACCACAATCTATTACAGCTTCCGACTTGGGATTTTTTGTTGCTGCTCGTTTAAATGCTGCTGGCCGTATGGATGATATGTCTTTAGGGATTAATTGCCTATTGTCTGATGACATGCTCCGGGCTAGAGATATGGCTACCAAATTGAATCGACTTAATGAAGAAAGAAGGGTGGTCGAACAACAAATGCAAGAAAATGCTCTCGATATCTTAGCCGAATTTAGGAGGAAAGATACAGCGCAACTCCCTAAAGGTATCTGTTTGTTTAAAGATTCGTGGCATCAAGGCGTTATTGGCATATTAGCCTCCCGTATTAAAGATCGTGTGCACCGTCCTGTTATTGTTTTTGCACCAGGCAGCGAGACTGAGTTGAAAGGATCAGCACGTTCTATTCCCAACGTCCATATTCGTGATGTTTTAGCAAATATGGCCACCCAGGCGCCGCATTTAATAAAGCGCTTTGGTGGTCATGCCATGGCAGCAGGATTAACTATAGAGCGTCATGCTTTTGAGCAATTTAGCCATCTTTTTGATGAGATACTTTCTAAGGTTCTGCGTGAAGAAGATTTATTGCATACCATTTACAGTGATGGGGAGCTTACAGAAGAAGAAATTACCCTAGGAACGGCAGAATTATTAGAAGAAGCTGGCCCTTGGGGGCAAGCTTTCCCTGAGCCAATTTTTGATGACGTTTTTCGCATCCTCGATCAGCGTTTGGTCGGTAACAAGCATTTGAAAATGACTTTGGCTAAAGGTAACCGTTTTTTAGACGCGGTAGCGTTCAATGTTGATCAAGCTTATTGGCCTAATTACCGTTGTCAGCAAGTTCATGTAGCATATAAGCTAGATGTTAATGAATTTAGAAATAAGCGCAATGTGCAATTAATCGTCGAACACTTAGAAGCGGTTAATGTCTCTTAGTGTAGTTTAATTTCAGGACGCTGTTCTTTCAAAAAGATACTGGCTAGTGTGCTGAGTATCACATATTTAGTGCCCTTCAATATGAGTAAGTGCTTTTTGTAAAGCACCCAATAAGCAAGCCTGGCAAATAGCCCTTCCATATATAAGTTCTTAGCTATCTTACCCATAAGATTGCCGACGACATTCTTTTGGCTCAGGCTAATTAAAGAGCCATAGTCTTTATAAATATATTCTCTTAGCGGCTTATCTTGAAGATAGTTAATTATATTTTCAGCTAATACATGTGCCTGTTGGTGTGCAGCTTGAGCCCGAGGAGGAACGAAATACTGCTCGCCTTTTTTGTTTACCTGAGGGCAACTAGCGCAATCGCCAAAGGCAAAGATGTTTGGTTTTAATGTAGTTTGCAGAAAAGGTGTAACGGTAAATTGATTAACCTTATTAACTTCTAAGGTATGAGTAATATCTTCTGCGTTACCTTTAACTCCAGCAGCCCAAACCGTCATGGCTGATTCAATAAATTTACCATTTGAAGTTATCAAGCCCATGTTATTTACAGCTGATATCTTGGTATCAGTTGCTACATGAATTTTATGAGTCTTTAAATAATGATTTACAGCATGAGCCACACGCTCAGGTAACATAGATAAAATTCTATTGCCAGCTTCTATAATATTAATTTGAAAATTATAAGAGGAAAGGCCGGTTGCTTTAGTATATTTGTTAGCGATACTTAAAGTGTGATTGAATTCAGCAGCAAGTTCTACTCCCGTTGCTCCACCACCAACAATATTAATGCTTATACATTTCGTATTATCATGACTAGATAAAATAATTTTTTCAATTAAGCTCTTATTACAATTTTCTGCTTCTTGTAGGCTATCTAAGAATAAGCAGTTTTCTTTGACACCTGGAATACCAAAGTCATTGGTTTTGCTGCCGATAGCTAAAACTAATACATCATAACCAATATGCTGCTTGTCGTTGGGATTCACGTAAGGCGCAACAGTTAGACGATTTTGTTTAGAGCATATTTCTATTATCGTCCCAGGAATAAATTTAAAGCCTTTTTGGTATGAATAACTCATGTAATCTATAGGCTCGACGCTGCTTAAGGTCCCGGCAGCTACTTCATGATAAATTGGTTTCCAAATATGTTTTAGGCTATTGTCAATTAAGGTAATCTCAAGGTTTCTTTTATGTTTGAACTTTTGACATAATCGTGCGATTAGCTCAAGCCCTCCGGCGCCTCCGCCAACTACCACTATTTTTTTTACTGGCATGGCTTATTTGCTTGGGCAAAGGGTTAGTGGAGTGTAATCAAAATGATTCTGATGGTTGGCATGACATGTGCTTAAATCATTTTCCTCATCGGTTTTGCTCAAAGCCAAATAAGCTTGCTCAGCTTTTTCTTTTAAGGCCGCTTTACGTGCATCAGCTAGATTGCCAAACTGAATTGGCTCATTGTTGCTTGAACAAATGTAATAACTATTTTTACCATCTTTAATTTCAATAATGTAAACAAAGAGGTAGTCAAGCGAATAGATAATAGCTATTTTTTTATTCGCATTTGTATTTATGCCAGTATGCTGATTATAAGCTGATTTATTGTTCATAAAGGCACCTATTAAGTTTAAATAAAGGGTGTTGTTATTATATCAAACGTAAAGATGGCCGTCATTTTTACAAGTTAAGTATCAATTTAAGTTCTAAAAAAAATCATATACAAAAAAATATAAGAAAAAATAACTGAAATATGCAGAAATACTGAATAAATAAAAATTCGGGGTTGAACCAAGATCCTATCAGAGTATAATAAAAAACATGAAATAACGGACTATTTCTTTCAGCAGTAACGTTACTATTAACATTAACTTACAAACTGATAGGAGGTGTCTTATGGCTGGTACATCAGAAGGTGGAAAAAAAGCAGCACAAACTCGTGGGCGTGAAAGCCTTGCTGAAGCGGGAAGAAAAGGTGGTCAAAATTCTCGCCGAGGTCAATAAAATCCTGCGTAAAGAGAAATGGTTTATGCTTGTTGAGCATAAGCCATTTCTTTATCTTATCAAGTAACCCTATTATTAAATTGTAAAGGAGAAGGAGCAGTTATGAATGCTATCAAATATCTTTTACGTGAGCATAACAAATTTAGAAAAATGTTATCTGCTATAGCAGAAGAATCCCACCGCTACGAAACCAAGAAAAAAATGTTTGATAATCTTACTAGCGACTTGACGCATCATGAAAAGATGGAGGAGTTAGTTTGGTACCCTTATCTCAAATCAAAGGCCCCCTTAGCTTCCACAATTAAGCATTTGGTTTCGGAAGAAAAAACTGCTGAAAAAGAAATATTTCAAATAGAAGCGGTAGATGATGAAGAAGAATGGGATGAAAAATTCATCAAGTTCAAAAAGGATGTTGAGCATCATGCTCGCGAAGAGGAAAAAAGCCTCTTTCCTAAAGTGGCTAAATTTTTAGATGAGCAAGAGCTTAAAGACATAGGCAATAAAATGCAAAAATTTAAGAAAACTTTAGAGATTCCTTCCAAAATCAAGAAGAAGATTTTTAAATCATAATAGTTAACACTCACACAGATAACCTAGATTATGCTCTATATGCATAATCTAGGTTAATCTTTTAAGGGGCTTTTTTCGCAGAATGTACTGGCGCCGGGAAAGTTCTTTGGAGCTCGAGTAATTTACACCTTAGCGTTTTCTGAAAGTCTGGTTTTTTTTCATTGCTGGTGCGAGGTGAAAAGTCTTTTAAACCTTGTTCTACCAAGTTGCTTATATCTAATCGTCGTTCTTTCTGTGTTTCTTCGTCAGCTTCGGCATAATTCTTCAATGCTTGTAGCATTCGATTAATGAATTTACCCCGTCGTTGTTTTTCCATTTCGTAACCAAAGCAACTAAAAAAGAAGTGCGTAACGCGAGAAACGCCATCACGAAACCAGTAATGGTTATCACGATTTTGTTGATAAAGACCAAGTTGTTTGCTGTGAGCTTCAGCAATTTCATGTCTACGCCTAGAATTGTCTCTTTTTGTTGCTTCATCTGCTTCCTTTTTTAACTCTATTAATATCGACGCTGGATTGGCGACGCTAAGCTGTTGTGTTAATTGAGTAAGCTGATCAAAAGCTTGAGTAATACTTTTAGTGTCTATTTCAATGCCTAAAGCTTGATATTTTTTTAATTCCCGTTCGAATTTATTTTTTCTTTCTACAAGTTCCCCAATTTTATCCTCAATTTTTTTTAGTTGGTGTGGGGCGTTTCGAGCGTTATGCCGGGCTATGTTGAGAGTATTACTGTCTTGCCCTTCATTGCCTTTTTTAATCGTATTTATCAATTCTCGGTAATCATCATTTAGGGTTTTTGTCTGTTCTGATAAATCAGAAAGATCTAAAATGATGGTGTTGCTTTCACTTTGTAATGATTCTGTTAGCTGATTCGTGACGTCTTTGAGCTTTTGCTCAGAAGTATTATTATTTGAGCTGGAAGTGCTTTTTATTTCTTTTTCTTCAAGATAGTCATGATCTTGATTATGAGATAAAGATACCGAGGGTGACGGAGTTTGGTTCTGGTTTAAGCTATAAAGTGTTTGTGAAGTAGTAGACTGTGACTGAGATGAAGCTAGGCGTCCAGGATCGTATAATGATACCGTATTTGATTTTCCTTTTTGTGATTTTTTTATTTTGGAAATTAAGCCCTCTGCAGCACTTTTAGCCCTTCTTGAGAAAGGCACATTATTATTTTCTTTTGGCTTTATTGGTTTTGTTTCTGTTTTATTTCTTGTAAGTAAATTTTTGACTTTATTCTTAAAGCTATTTTGTGATTTTTCAGCTTTAATCTGCTGATTGTTTGGGGTGAGAGGGGTGGATTCTTCAGCTGAAACAATTTCAGTATTACTTGTAAGATCAAGCTCTTCGTTTTCAATTTTTTGTTTTAGCTGAATAATCTGGTTGGTTAGATTTTCCCTAAACTTTTCTTGATCTGCTTGTAAGTTTTCATTTATCAACTTTTGGTGCTGGGTGCGTAATTGACCTAAAAAATGATCAACTTCTGCGCATGCCTTTTGAGCAATAATAAAATCTGTTGTAAGTGTTTCAGCTGGATATAAGCTTGTTTGCTGAATGACTTTTTTTGAGTCAATAATTATACCCGAATTTTTTAAATAATTTTCACAATCTCGTATTCTTCTATCTAAGATATTGGCTAATTCATTTTTATCTTCATTATCTTTAGCTTCAAGCTCAACCAGTGTTTTACCTTGCGCTATAAGTTTCTTTAATTCATTCGAAAGATTGTTGATGTAAACTTCATACTGATTAATCTGCTTTTCTAATGCTTTTTCAGTATTTTCTTTTTCAGTGGTAATAATCTTAACTATTTTTTCTTTTTCTTCTTGGTTAAGGAAAATGCTGGGTATAGATTTGAGAATCCCACCGACATCAGATGCTAATCTAACCGCAAGTTTGATAATTTCTTTTGCTAGGAAGTAGCTTTGTTGGTCGTAAACTTCAACCTTCTTGAATAATTCTCCTATCACTTCTCCGTATGGTTCCCATAGTGAAAAATTTAGCTTGGCTTTACCAGTATATACGGCTACCTTTTGCTTAACTAAAAAATCTAGATTTTCTTTGTTCTTCCCGATTTTAAATGGATTGAAGCTACTAAGTAGTTTATTGAGGTATTCGATTAGGAGATAGACTAAAACAATATTTTGCTTATTTGCAGGCATTTTTTTAAATAACTGCGGATCGTCAGTCTGTTTTTTTTCTATTTGAGCTTTGAATGCAGCAGCTGGTTGTTTATATTCGGCAGTTAAATTTTTGTCTAAACTTGCTTTAAGCGCCGCTATAGCTGCTATCGTTTCATCGAATTTTGACACATCCATTCCTCGTTATTTAAATAGTATGATGGTACCTCAGTTTCCTTAAGGATAACTTAATAAAGTAGGCTATTTTAGTGGTTCGCTAGCTTTTTAGCTACAGCTTGTAAGTCCTTGTATGCATTGCCTTTATCACTAGGGTTGCGCAGAAGATAAGCAGGGTGATAGGTCACAATTAGAGGCGTTTGCAGCTTACCATAATGGTGAACTTGGTTGCGCA
>CAZXFO010000007.1:0-1811 GCA_964639745.1 uncultured Coxiellaceae bacterium
CTCATAATTGCACCTTCTGACTGAATTCTATTTTTCTTGGCGAATCTACTTTCTTCAACCAAATTTGCTGAAGGATTATAGAGCCTATTTTAAACGAAACTATTCATCTTGTAGTTAGAGCAAAATCGCTGTTGCTTTGTAGCATTAGTTGATTTTATCTCAGGTAGCTTCATTGATGTAGTTTCAGTAGTTTTGTAGACAGAGGAGGGTAATACTTCAGGCAATTTTTCATTTGATGCACCAGCTGAGAAGAATTAGACCTACTGTTTTTAAGTTAGTGGGGTAGGCATCTTAAAATTTGTAATTGGAGCACACATTTGCTTTTGATTTGGTGTTTCAGCTTGATCTTGATTGAGAAGAGTCTTTGGATTAAATGATCTAATCGAATATTTAGTTGACAAATTAGATCTACTTTAAGACTTTGAAGTATATTTTTTATTTTATGTGTCCTGCTAATCTAAGATTTAAATGTTACCGTTTCTAGCATTCTATTATGTAAAGCCAGGATTTCTTTCTAATGAACTTACCTAGGAACGCTTATCTATTATTACTTCTCCATCTGAGCCTTAATTATTAAGTGATTACATCCTAGATGTATTAGAGTTTCTTAAGTTTGGAGCTTACATCAATCTTCGTTAAAGGATCGATGAATCAATTTTATCGCGCTTTTCAGAAATATTTCTCACTAATTTGTTTGGAACTTGAGGAGGTTTTGAAGCGTTCTATGTAAATTTAGGTTCTTCTTAAGAATCAGACACAATTGGCAATGCTAATTCAATAGGTTAGTTTTCCTTTTATTCATCGACTTTTTGCAGAGCAAACCAATCAAGTTCTCGAATATGAACCTATATTAGTTGAGATGAATGGTTTATCAGATGCGCTTGCAAAGTTTCAAGATGAAGGTGGCAAAGGCATCAATATTACATTGCCCTTTAAACATAAGGCAGTGGCCTTAGTTGATTCATTGAGTGAAAGAGCGGAACGTGCTGAAGCCATAAACACAATTGTATTTAAAGAAGATGGAACGCGTCTTGGCGATAATACAGATGGTGTCGGCTTAGTTAGAGACATTCTCATCAATAAAAAATTCGCAATTAAAAATAAAAGGATATTAATTTTGGGTGCAGGTGGAGCAGTGCGCGGTGTCATTGATGCACTTTTTCATGAAAAACCTCTCGAAGTGGTCATCGCTAATCGAACTGAAACAAAAGCAGTTGCATTGGCGGAAGAATTTTCAAAATTTGGTTCTATACAAGCTTGCTCATTGTCATTATTAGAAAATAATTTTTTTGATTTAGTTATTAATGGCACCAGTGCTAGTTTACAAGGCGAAATGTTGGATTTACCTGGAAGCATTTTAAAAGAAGGCGCACTCTGTTATGACATGGTCTATAATAATGAAGACACAGCTTTTTTGTTGTGGGCAAAAGAACAGGGCGCTGCTTTATGTGTCGATGGAATAGGTATGTTAGTGGAGCAAGCCGCTGAAGCTTTTTATGTATGGCGTAATGTCAAGCCGGATACGGCACCAGTTTTAAAGGCTTTGACCGCAAAGATGAGTTCGGTGGAGGTTATTTAACTGTTCAGCAAATACCACTGATCAAATCGTGAACGTTACCGTTAGTGGCTTTTCTTAGAAATTAAGCACTTAAGTTAAGAAAAGCCGCAAGCGGGCTCGCAAACGGTAACGTTTACGATTAGGTCGCTGAAGATGATGAGTAATTACAAATAAATTACCTTGAATGTCCTTTCTGTTTTATATAGAATAGCGCCGTTATTGCGGGGTGGAGCAGCCTGGTAGCTCGTCGGGC
>CAZXFO010000008.1:0-2328 GCA_964639745.1 uncultured Coxiellaceae bacterium
AGTAGCATGACGATAGAAAAATCCTTCACGCATGATGATGCGCTTATTCGTCACAATAAAATTTGAACTTAAGTAATTTACCCACTGGTTTATCCATGAAAATATTGCGATAATGGCAGGCACCCAGGCTATAAAGGCTATGTTATTGGGAATGGGCAAGTGAATGCCCGGCAGCAATGGACGGTTCTGCAACAAGAAGTACAATGTCACCAAGGACCAAATAATTGGCATTAAAAAGATAATAAAATGTTTTTTAGTTTCGTACTGAATGGTTTCGTCCGGTAGCAACATGGGTTTCACGGGCTGTTCCTTAGAATGAAATGACTATTTATTATCCGCACATTATTTAATGGTTAGCAAGGTTCCTCCCAAGGAAGACAAGCTTAAGCAGCGAAGAAAATGATTATATAGGCAGGTTTTGTGTCATTAATGAGCAAAATTTGTAACTTATGCTACACTTTTAGTATGTTCGGTGAAAGAAAAAGAGTATAAAAATACGGCATAACTATTACTATAAATAAGAGGACATCATGGCTAAAGACTTAGAAACCATTCTAAGTAAAACAGAAGCTGCAGTAGCAGCCGCAGAAAGTTACATACATAGTATGGTTAAAGGGAGTGGCGATTTAGGTAAGAAAGTTGCTGAAATATTACAAGCATCACCTAAGGATGCAGCCCGTATTGCAGGACAAGCTGCAATGACCAGGGGTTTGTGTGCTCCTGCTTCACAGTTTTTTAAGAGAGGATTGGATAAGAGTCTTGGCAATGTGTATAGCCAAAACCAGTCCTTGAAAAATGCGCCTCTAATCAATCAAGAGAGCATGAATACGGCCGCTGACGATTTAAGCTCAGTAGCCAAGGCATGGAAGCCGAATCAATGATGGAAGGTAATCATTTATGTTCGAAAGGATGCAGAAGCCATTTCTAACAGTTGAAACAGGGGAAGCCTATCAACCGATTAGGCTAACCTATCATGTAGCCGACATGGATAAGTTGGTTGCGCAACTCAATTCATTAAAATGCATCGAAAAACATCCTAGCGGTAATTGGAATTGGTTCTGGCGTGATGAAGTAGAAGAAATTCACTTTGAATCGCTCGATACCTTTCAGCGTAGCTCACAAAATACAGTGCGCTTAGGCACTTTCGCCATTCGCGATGATCAACTTTATCTAAATCTGCCCTCATTTAAGCGGGCTTGCTTAGCTGTGCCTTTTTTCCATCAGGTTATTGATCCGGCAATAGCACAAATTCAACATGCTGATTTTCTCAATAAGGTTTACGGCCAAGATGAGCGCTTGCCTCATGGTTTTGCTGAAATATTTAAAGATGAGGAATTAAACGCACTGCTCGATCAGCGGATCAAAGAATACAACCTTGTTCAGCAGCAATGCGAAAATGCCGCTAGTGTGGAAGAAGCCATTGCCCTTGTGACTGAATATACTAATCGTGAAGCAAACAAAAAACTGCCATTTGCTGAGCGCTATGAATTTGATTTAAAGCCTGGGCAAGATGCAGATTTAATTTTTCTCGGTTTCTATATTTTCTTGCGGGGTCGCGAACTAGTGGCTATTCGACGCTGGTTCGGTGAGACCAGTTATACACTCGCTGATGCAACCGACGAAGCCATTGAGCAAGTTTTTGGTGATGTCGGCGTCGATATTATCGAGTAAGTTTAGAACTCTTCTAAACGCCACACTTGATAAGCCGGTTCTTCATAAGGGTGCGCTTGCTTTAACGCTTTGACTACTTCTTGTATTAAGTTATCTTCGCAAACCATCTCAACTTTATATTCTGAAACCTTTTCTAAGCGATTCTCTTCGCCTATAAACGCATGACTGCCTTCTAGCGGCATGAATTGACCTTCACCTAATGCTTGCCATGCGCAGCAGCTATAAAGGCCTAGCTTGCCACCCCCAGCAGCGAACATGGCTTTCTTAACTTCTTCTGTATGAGTTTCGGGAACGTAGAAGCAAATTTTGTACATATCGCATTCCTAAATAGAATTTTTAAGCGGGTGATGGGAATCGAACCCACGTTAGAAGCTTGGGAAGCTCCTGTTCTACCATTGAACTACACCCGCAAAAATTTCAGCCATCAATTGTAAACAAATTCCAAAACTAATGCGAGCAGCGCCTCTTTGCCTTCCAGTTTTTAACTATTAGGAGCATAATATCTTTTATGTATACAGGAGATTACCCATGAAACGGATATTGAAGCTAGCCGGTACACTTACAGGCGTCATAGTTTTAGGGTTAGTTATATCAGTTATCGATATAACAACTTTATTAGACCCTAATCAATTTAAAACTCTTATTATTTCCGAATTT
>CAZXFO010000009.1:0-13723 GCA_964639745.1 uncultured Coxiellaceae bacterium
GGGGAGGTTTTTGACATCTTCAGTTAATGTTTTAATAAGTTGAACAAATTGATTAACCCCAGTTGCGCCACGAGTAGGTAAGCGTTTTTCTTCTAGCATTTGCAAGGCAGCTTGCCATAATGAAATATTATAAAGCCTAGCATGTTCGCGTAGTAGTATTTGCGTACCTTCGCCAACACCGCGAGTGGGTAAATTGATGACGCGTTCGAAAGAAGGGTCATCGTGTGGATTAGTAATTAAACGTAAATAAGCGAGAGTGTCTTTGATTTCCGCACGCTCGAAGAATCGTAAGCCGCCATAGATGCGGTAGGGAATTCCGTAATGAATGAGTGTTTCTTCAATGACGCGTGATTGAGCGTTTGAGCGATAAAGAATAGCCATTTCACGTAATAAGGTATCGCGACTTTTATGATCGCGAATGCGGTTAGCGATAAAATGAGCTTCATCAAATTCATTGAATGCTGCATAGGCTGTAATAGGATCCCCTTCACCTTGTGTGGTCCATAAGTTTTTGCCTAAACGACTTTGATTGAAGGAAATAAGAGCATTAGCTGCTTTTAATATAGTGCCTGTGGAGCGATAGTTTTGTTCAAGGCGTATTAAATTAACATTAGGGAAATCGTGACGAAAACGCTCAAGATTTTCAACTTGTGCACCACGCCAACCATAAATCGATTGATCATCATCGCCCACTATTGAAATGTAGCTGTCGCTACCTGCCAGCAAGCGTATCCAATGGTATTGCAAGGCATTAGTATCTTGAAACTCATCAACTAATATATGGCGAAAGCGGGCTTGGTAGTGCGCTAATATTTCAGGATGAGCTTTCCATAATTTGATTACTTTAAATAGCAAATCAGCGAAATCAATTAAGCCAGCTCGTTGGCATGCTTCTTCATAGGCAGTATAAATAGCTATCCATTTTTCTTGCATAGGATTGCCATAAGCTGATAATTGCTTGGCTTCACGTCCTTCGTCCTTTTGCCCATTGATAAACCATTGTGCTTCTTTAGGTGGAAAGCGATCTTCATCTAATTTTAAAGAGGCAATGATGCGTCGAATCAAACGGTATTGATCATCTGAGTCTATTATTTGGAAATGTTGGGGTAAACCTGCTTCTTGCCAGTGAAAGCGCAATAACTTATGACTTAAATTATGGAAAGTGCCTACCCACATATGGCGAGCTGATGGCCCCAAAAGTGATTCGATTCGATGCCGCATTTCATGAGCAGCTTTATTGGTAAAAGTGACAGCTAAAATATGGCTGGGTGAAACATTATCATGGTGCACCAGCCATGCGATACGGTAAGTTAAAACACGAGTTTTGCCGCTTCCTGCGCCTGCCAAGATAAGTTGGTGACCCAACGGCGCAGTTACTGCTTCGCGTTGAGCGTCGTTTAAGGTATTGATGAAATTAGGCATATTCATGGGCGACGATTGTAACGGAATGTGGCACTCTGTGTAACTGTAAATTTTTGAGCAGCCGTGCGATAATCCAGCGATTAACGACAAAGATAGTGACTATAAATTGAACTGAATTAGATGAGGATTACATATGGAAGACCTCAAAATGCTGCTACAACAAAACGGGCACGAAGGCTTAGCTGGTTTTAATGAAAAAAGCCGTTCGTTATTTCACTCTATTTTAAAAAAAAGGTTAGCAGCCCATACCGTTGACGTAATGATGCAGCTCAACGAATCTTATCAAAAATGCTGTCAACACTTAGCACATAAAGCTGATAAATTAGCTAGTTTGCAGGCGCTTTATTGGCAAGAGTTATTTTTAATCTGGCAGCGTTTCGCTTTAAATCAATCTTGGGAGGCTTCCAGCCTAGCTCAACAACAAGCAGCGGCTGTACAATTTACTAAAGGCTATTATTTATTGCATGCTAGACATTTAGAAGCTTTAGTAAAAATAGCAGATAACATAAATGATGAACATCTTAAGCAAATTCATGTCTACATTAGGCATATCATTGAGGAGTGTTCTCCGAGCTCTTCGATAGATAATGATGATGTTCTACAACAAACTTTAAATCCCAGTATTAAAGGCTTGCTGGATTGTTTAGAAAACTTATTTAGTCATACAGATACTGCTGAACTCAGCTAGGAGTTTTCTTGCAATTGTAGCTACTCGTTTTATAATCTGAGCTCCTAATTGAGGATATGAGTATGATTACATTAAAGACAAATATGGGTGATATTGTTATTGAGTTAGATTTCACAAATACACCTAATACAGCTGAAAATTTTTTAAATTATGCTAAAAGCAGTTTTTATAATGGCACCATTTTTCATCGTGTGATGGATGGTTTTATGATTCAAGGCGGTGGCTTTGATCATGAGATGAAACAAAAGAAAACCAATGAACCCATCAAAAATGAAGCCAAGTCAGGCGGAGCCAATAAGCGCGGAACCATCGCTATGGCAAGAACTTCTGATCCACATTCTGCTACCGCACAATTTTTTATTAATGTAGTAGATAATGACTTCCTCAATTTTAGTTCTGAAGGAGGCAATGGTTGGGGCTATTGCGTATTTGGTAAAGTCACAGAAGGTATGGATGTTGTGGATAAGATTAAGAAAGTTGCAACCACTAACCGAGCTGGCCACCAAAATGTTCCGGTTGAAAACGTTGTTATTGAAACCGTCACTGTCTCAGAAAAAGTCTCTTAAATCAAAGCATTATGCTGGCCTCCTTATGGAGAGGCCAGCGTTGTTTGTAGCCATCAGCCCTCCCCTGTTATAATTGAACTTCCGATCTAAAAAAATCCCACCCATATAAGGAGTACGGAGCATGAAATCTAGACTATTGATGTCCTTGCTGTGTGTTGCTTGCTTAATATCCCCCGCCTTTTCCGAAGATGCTGATAAAACAGCTAAGCCTGCAACTGTTGCTGGAGAGACGGCAACACAGGCCAGTCAAGATGGTAAGATTTTAGAAGTTCTTACTGTATTGAATAATAACGAAATAGATGTAGCCAAGTTGGCTATTAAGAAAACGAAAAATGCCAATGTCAAAGAGTATGCTGAGTTTTTGTTGAAAGAGCATAAAGACAATCTTAAAGATGGCAAAAAACTCAGTAAAGAGATTAAAGAAAAACCTTTAAATTCTGAACAAGCAAAAACGCTAAAGCAAAAAGGTAAGGCAGAAGTTAAAAGCCTAGCAAAATTGAAAGGGGAAGATTTTGATAAAGCATTTATCCAGGCTATGGTTCAAGATCATCAGGAAGCTATAAGCCTATTGGATAATGACTTATTAAAAAATGTAACCAATGCTTCTCTTAAAGACTTTTTAAATACGACTCATGGTCATTTAGCAACTCATCTTGATAAAGCAAAAGCTTTGCAGTCATAAAGCAATTTATTGTTAGAGAACAAAGGCAGGTTATCCTGCCTTTGTTTTTATTATCGCAGGCTGTTTTCCTTTGGCATTAAACAAAACTCATTTATTGAGAACTTTATGATGCCTAAAGATAAAATAATTTATGATTGTATCATTGTTGGTGGTGGCATAGCCGGCTTAACAGCTGCTATCTATCTGGCGCGTTTTTGCTGCAATATCAAAGTCATCGACGATTATCAAAGTCGAGCTACCTATATCGCTTTGTCACATAACTACCCAGGATTTCCACAAGGTATTAATGGTAATGAATTGCTTGATCGTTTAAGGGAACAATATGCTCGGTTTGGCGGCATTATTACTAAAAGCACTGTGGTACAAATTGTTAAAAATAAGGTAAAAGAAATATTCACGGTTAAAAGCAAAAAAGGCGAATATCTTTCTAAAAATGTAATTCTAGCGACCGGTGTAGTGGATGTAGAACCTAAATTGCCTAATGTAAGATATGCTGTTAAGAAAGGATTGATCAGGCATTGCTTAATATGCGATGGCTATGAAGTGAAAGGTCAAAGAGTGGCAATCATTGGCAATTGGAAGAAAGCGCTTAGAGAAGCTATATTACTCACTACTTATTCGAATGATATAACTATTTTTGTTAATGATTCAGTGCCAAATTTGAACCGCACTGACGGCGCCAAGTTGGCCGCAGCGGGAATAAAAATAATATCATCTCCCATAAATAAAGTGCATCTTGTTGAGAACAGAATTAATGGTTTTAAGGTGGCAAATAACGATTATATTTTTGATACTATTTACTCAGCATTAGGGGCAGAGGTAAGAAGTGATCTAGCATTAGATCTGGGGGTGTTATGTGATAAAAAATCAAAATGTTTAAAGGTTGATATTCATCAAGAAACTAACATTAAGGGCTTTTACGCGGTAGGTGATATTGTAAGCGGGCTTAATCAAATGAGCGTTGCAGCAGGACAAGCTGCAATTGCTGCAGTAGCCATCTTTAATAAGTTGAAAAAGTAGGGCAGGCTATAATGCTTATTAAGCACCTTAATAGAAATTAAAGCCTCTAAATTATTTCACCGCAGCAGTGAGTCTTGTACCT
This sequence comes from uncultured Coxiellaceae bacterium, assembly GCA_964639745.1. Taxonomy (GTDB): domain Bacteria; phylum Pseudomonadota; class Gammaproteobacteria; order DSM-16500; family DSM-16500; genus JABDGC01. The sequence continues at coordinate 4,461 of CAZXFO010000009.1, forward strand.
GAGGGGGCTCCAGTTTTTTAAATGTAGGCCAGTTTTTAGCAGGTTCATTACAAATATTTTTCTAGAATATCTACCCTTGAAATAAAAAATGCTGATGACCATACTTCCAAAGCTGCTAATTCTCGGGGACGTAAGAAGCGAGCAACATCTTTTTTGGCATCCTCCCAATCCATACTGATAATTTTATTTTTTAATTCTTGTAAAAACCATGCCTTATCTACCGAAATGTTGTTATTTTTCCAGGGACCAGCTTGGTTAATCGCATTTTTGAGTAAATTAAAATTGATGTTAACTTTTCGGGAGACATACCATAAGAAGTCAAACCAATCTCTGCCTTTAATGTAGGCGCGACAGAGTAAGGCGTAGCTTTTGCTGGCAAACAAGCTAGGTAAATCTTGTGTGCGAATACTGTAAGGTAAGGGAAAGTCTAAAAACTTTAACTCTTCTATAGATCCGGCGGGGGGATTAACATCAATTTCTAATTTAATTTGCAATTTAGCTCTATTAGTTCTTAAGTCTTTAATTATAAGCAAGCCACCTTTTGAGTCAGCTTTTATAAATGCGTTTTTAGCTATTTTATCAACTGTTGATTTGTCAGTGATTTCTAAAGTATAGCCATAGGCTTGGAATTCTTCTGCCATGGTTTTGATATAAGGTCCCCATTTAAAATTTGCATCAGGCGTAACTAATACAAAGTCTAAATCTTCTGAAAAACGCTCTAAACCATATAAAATCCTTAAACAAGTGCCTCCTTGAAATGCAGCAATCCGAAAAAAGCCAGAACGGGATAAAGCCATTAGCGCTATTTCTTGCGCAATTTCCTTTAACGCGTTTTCTTGTTCTTCAACAGTTTGGCATTTATAGGATAATAATTTTTGTTGGACGATAGCAACGCTCATGCTGTTTCTTCCTCGTTTAATCTTAAAGCTTCTTTTAGAAATTGTGCCATTTTTGGATTATGGTAATAATCTGCTAGTCTTTGTGCTGTTTCAGGACTTAAGTAAGGAAGATTTTCTAAATTGATCCTTAGATTGTTAAATAAGGATTTGAGGCTCATGTTAGTTTTTTTATAACAGAAAATATAATCGCAAATAGCTCGCCAAGGTTTAGCCATAAAAAACTTATAGTCATTCTCTTCAATAAGCTCTACTTCTACAAAAAGTTCTTTCTGCGGAGCGGTCAAATAGCTAAAAACACCTAAAGGTGTTTTAAATTCATGTTTGCGTTTTCCGCTTACGCTGGTTGTTGTATAAACTGCTTCAGGAATTAGCCCATGAAAGCTTAATGCAGATTCAAGGCTAATAAAGGACGGCCCATAAATGTACTGTGCTAATTCAAATGAAAGCGGCTTTTTACGATAGCCGAGCTCTTCGGTAATGCAATATAACCCTCTTCGAACAGACAAGAGCTTGCCTCGTGCTACCATGCGTTTTACTTTGCTGTAGCGACTATTCGGTGTGCTATTAAGCAAAATTTCGAGTTCAGCCTCTGTTAAATAGGGGCGTTTATAATTCAGCAGTGTTTTTTCGAGAGGTCTAAGCATTTTTTCTCCTGAAGCTGTCAAAAAATGACAGTTTCATTCAAAAGTATAGTCTATGAACAGCTGAAGTCAATTGTTTTGTAAGAAACTGTCATTTTATGACAGTTTCTTACAGGATCATCCGAAGGAGTAATTTTTGCTCTTAATTCAGTGGGTTACAACCTGGCAGCATTCTTATTCTTTCTTAGAGCCTAGTTGTACGACATGGCGCCATTTGGGTGGAAGTTTTAAGCCGCGACGCCCGCGTTCTGCAAGATAGGTACGCCACTCTTGCGGTACTAGCTCATAAGATTTGCTTTCGGTTTTAATCACTAAAATATCTTTATCCGATAACACAGCAATATCGGTCATCAACTCTTCCCGGCTGCTGACTTTAGCGCTGGGTATGCCAACAATTTTATTGCCTTTACCCTTAGCTAAAGTCGGTAATTCTTTGAGTGGGAATACCACTAAATGTCCCGAATTCAGTACAGCTGCTAAAAAGCTTTTATCTACATCAGTTACTGAGCGAGGTGTAATAGGTTTAGAATTATGAGGTAGACTTAATACAGCCTTACCATTACGGTTGCGAGTTTGTAGTTCAGATAAGGGCGCTACGAATCCATATCCTGCTTCCGAAGCTAACACAAATAATTGTTCGTTTTCACCCATCAATACACCCACAAATTCAGCGCCAGAAGGCGGGTTAAATAAGCTAGTTAATGGGTCACCTTGGCCGCGGGCTGACGGTAGTTTGTGTGCTGGCGCAGAATAGGTCCGGCCAGTCGAGTCTAAAAACGTTGCTAGTTGGTTGCTTTTACCTAAAGCAGCATCTTGGAACTTGTCACCGGCTTTATAGTTTAAGCTGGTGGGATCAATATCGTAGCCTTTTGCGGCGCGTACCCAACCTTTGCTGGACAAGATAACCGTTAATGGCTCAGCTGGGATAATTTCAGTTTCTTTCATAGGCTGTGCTTCTTTACGTGCTACTAGTGGCGAGCGGCGCTTATCACGGAAACGTTTACCGTCAGCTTCAAGTTCGCTACGAATTAATTTTTTAAGACGTAGTGCTGAAGACAGGGTTTGTTCAATATCATTACGTTCTTTGTTTAATTCACTTTGTTCGCCTTTAATTTTTTCTTCTTCGAGCCGTGCTAAGTGACGTAACTTGGTCTCTAAAATAGCTTCAACTTGTTCTTCCGACAGCTTAAATTTTTTCATTAATAGGGCTTTGGGCTCATCTTCATAACGGATGATACGGATAACTTCGTCAAGATCCAGATAAACAATTAATAAACCTTCTAAAATATGTAAGCGCTTTTGAACAATAGCTAAACGGTGATTCAAGCGACGTTTGACGGTTTCAGTTCGAAATTCTAGCCACTCGTTTAAAATCATTTGCAAATTTTTAACTTGCGGACGGCCATTAGTGCCAATCATGTTTAAATTAACACGATAACTCGATTCTAAATCAGTTGTTGCAAATAAGTGATCCATAAGCGGTTCAATGTCCACTCGATTAGATCGAGGGACAATGACAAGTCGAGTAGGATTCTCATGATCAGATTCGTCTCTGAGGTCAGAAACAAGCGGCAGTTTTTTGGCTTGCATCTGATCTGCTATTTGCGCTAATACTTTTGCTCCAGATACTTGATAAGGCAATGCTGTAATAATTATCTCATCGTTTTCAACTGTATAAACTGCCCGCATTTTAATGGCGCCATTGCCAGTGCGATAAATCTCTGCAATTTCAGGTCTGGGGGTGATGATCTCTGCTTCAGTAGGAAAATCAGGCCCTGGAATGATTTTACAAATATCAGCCAGAGTTGCGCTGGGGTTATCAATAAGGTGAATCAGCGCATCAACTACTTCGCCCAAGTTATGCGAAGGGATATCGGTTGCCATACCAACCGCAATACCGGTGGTACCATTCAGCAATACATTGGGTAAGCGAGCAGGTAGCAATGAAGGTTCGTAAAGTGTCCCGTCGAAATTAGTCGTCCAATCTACAGTCCCATCTTCTAACTCTGATAATAGGACTTCAGCATAAGCAGAAAGGCGTGCTTCAGTATAACGCATGGCAGCAAATGATTTCGGGTCATCTTCTGAACCAAAGTTACCTTGGCCTTCGATTAATGGGTAACGGTATGAGAAAGGTTGTGCCATAAGCACTAAAGCTTCGTAACAGGCCATGTCACCATGCGGATGATATTTGCCGAGTACATCACCTATGGTGCGAGCTGATTTTTTAAATTTAGCAGTAGATTTTAAGCCAAGTTCTGACATAGCATACACAATGCGACGTTGCACAGGCTTTAAGCCATCGCTGATATTCGGTAGTGCACGATCAAGAATGACGTACATTGAATAATCTAAATAGGCTTTTTCCGTATAATCACGTAACGGAACTTTTTCAACTGCATAAGTAGGTCTAATGATTTCTGTTGTTTGTTTTTTCTTGGCCATGAGCAATGTACCTTTATCGAAAACAGTTTATACTTCAGCTAAATTACCTTTATTTTCTAGCCAATTTTTGCGATCAGATGCCCGCTTCTTAGAAAGCAACATATCTAGCATTTCGTCAGCGTTATCTTGTGGTTTTAAGATCAACTGAATTAAGCGACGAGTATCAGGATCCATAGTAGTTTCTCTAAGTTGCATAGGATTCATTTCACCTAAACCTTTAAAGCGAACAATATTTGGCTTGCCTTTTTTGTTTTCAGCAACAAGACGTTCTAATATGCCCTGCTTTTCAGATTCATCCAGTGCGTAAAAGACTTCCTTGCCATGGTCAATACGAAATAAGGGTGGCATGGCAACATAAACGTGTCCTGCTTCAACTAATGCTCTAAAATGCTTTGTGAATAGCGCGCATAGCAGTGTCGCAATGTGAGATCCGTCGGAATCAGCATCAGCTAAAATACAAATTTTGTTATAACGTAAACCTTTAAGATCCGGAGAGTTAGGTTCAGCGCCAATGGCAATAGCAATATCATGAATAGTTTGCGAACCTAGAATTTCATGAGACTGTACTTCCCATGTATTCAATATCTTGCCGCGTAGAGGTAATACTGCTTGAAATTCCCGGTTACGTGCCTGTTTAGCTGAGCCGCCTGCAGAGTCTCCCTCTACCAAAAAGAGTTCACACTCGGCTGGATTTTGTGATGAGCAATCCACTAGCTTGCCCGGTAATGCGGGACCAGCTGTTACTTTCTTTCTGACAACTGTCTGTGAGGCTTTTAGGCGTTTCTCGGCATTGGCGATGGCAAGATTAGCAATAGCTTCGGCTAAAGTAGTGTGCTGATTAAGCCATAAGCTAAATGCATCTTTAACGACACCTGCAACAAAGGTGGCGCATTCGCGGGAAGAAAGGCGTTCTTTAGTTTGCCCAGAAAATTGCGGTTCTTGGATTTTAACTGAAATAATATGAGCGCATTGTTCCCAGACATCATCCGGCGAAAGCTTGATGCCACGTGGAAGCAGGTTTCGGTATTCGCAAAATTCGCGTAAGGCTTCTAGTAAACCTAAGCGCAAGCCATTAACATGGGTTCCACCTTGAGGTGTTGGAATAAGATTAACGTAGCTTTCAGCTAAGATTTCTCCTCTTTCGGGTAACCAAATAACAGCCCAGTCAACCATCTCGGTATTACCAGAAAATGATCCGGTAAATGGTTCTTCAGGAATATGCGGAGCATTGCCGATAGCTTCTAATAAATAGTGCACCAGCCCATCTTGATAATGCCACTCTTCTTTTTCTTTGGTGTGCTCATCATAAAAAGAGACATATAAATTTGGGCAAAGCACAGCTTTAGCGCGTAGTGTATGTTTCAGTCTAGAAACAGCAAATTTTGGTGAATCGAAATATTTTTCTTCTGGCCAAAAGCGGATGCTGGTACCAGTTGTGCCAAATTGAGTTAGTTCAGGGGTCAATTTAGTTGTTTCTAATTTAGAAATTTTGTCACCGTGGGCAAACTGCATGGTGTAAAGTTTGCCATCACGCTTAATCTTGACTTCAAGTTTTTTGGATAGAGCGTTAACAACAGATATACCAACCCCATGCAGCCCACCTGAAAAACGATATTGTTTATTAGAAAACTTAGCTCCACTGTGAAGCCTCGTCAAAATCAATTCGACGCCTGACACTTTTTCTTCTGGATGAATATCAACGGGCATACCTCGTCCATTGTCGATAATTTCAAGAGATCCATCTTTATAGAGAATGACATCGACACGGGAAGCATGTCCTTCCATTGCTTCATCAACGCTGTTATCGATGACTTCATGAGCCAAGTGATTAGGATTAATAGTATCGGTATACATCCCAGGACGGCGGCGAACTGGTTCTAGACCGCTCAATACTTCAATCGCTTCCGAGGTATAATTTTGTTTAGTTTTAGAGGCCATATTTTTCCTCAAATAATTTATCAAGAGCCACAAAAGTGTGCTCGTCCATATTTCTAACTTAGGATTTTTTTAACCACAAATCGCGAATTAATTGGCGGTTAATTTGTAGCCATTGTAGAGCAATAATTGCAGGTGCTGTTTTAATTTTACCTTCGCGCAGTAAAGCAAATGCTTCATCAGAAGGCAAGGAAAATGCATAGATGTCTTCGTCTTCGCATTCTAAGCCGTGTATTCCTTCAATTGATTTAGAATCAATCCGTCCACAATATAAGTGAATGTATTCATTTGAACCGCCAGGGCTTACAAAATAATCATTAATAGAATAAAGATCTAGAATATTGCAGCCCGCTTCTTCTTGGGCTTCCCTAACGGCGATTTCAGCTGGGCTTTCAGCTCGATCTAAGACGCCCGCTACAATCTCAATCAACCAAGGGCTTTTGCTGTCAGCAGATAATACATTCATGGCTCCCGGTCGAAATTGAGAAATTAAAACGACTCTGTCTAATACGGGGTCATAAGGTAATATCCCGGCAGCGCTGGTTCGCTCCATCATTTCTCTTTTAATGACTGATGACCAACCGCCTTTGAATAAGCGGTGACGTAATTGATAATGCACGTATTGAAAAATGCCGGCATGGACGACTTTGCGATCCAGAACTTCGCAATCTGCGTGAGTGAATTTAATATTATCGATGCTCATGGTTGTGTTTTTTCTTTTCTTTAGCTTGGACTAATTGTTCTAGTTCTTCTAATTTCTTTCGTGTTCGAGCAAGTACTTTGACTTGGGCATCAAATTCTTCTCTCGTAACAATGTTAAGAGAAGCAAAAAAATTTTTAAGTACACGGTGAAAATTTGCCTCGACATCTTTTTTAACAGCATGAAGGTGGCCGGGGAATGCGCCAGCTAATTCTTCTGCTAATTTTTTTAAAAAATCTGGTTTAGGCATAATGACCTACATTAAGTTAGAGGAATCTTCTTAAGTTACAAGAAAAAACTATTTAAAGCTATGACCTACTTTAAAGTCATCTTTTCGAGCATTGAGGAAATCGGCTATAGCTAAAGCTTTGCTGCCTGGCAGCTGCACTTTTAATAAACGCAAAATACCTTGGCCTGTGGCAACGTCCAAACCTGATTTTGAAATAGCCATGATTGTGCCTGGAGCCCCAGTATTGTCTTCAGATAGAGCTTTTGCTTCTAAAATGCGCAGATGTTGCTCGTTGAGGGCAGTGTAAGCAACAGGCCAAGAATTAAACGCACGAATTTGACGGTCAATGCTTAATGCATCCTTTTGCCAATCAATTTTTCCTTCCTCTTTGGAAATTTTGCTAGCATAGGTCGCTTGAGAACTATCTTGGGTTTCAGCTTTTATTTTGCTAGCTAGGATATTTTCTAAAGCTGATATAAGGGTGGTTGCAGCTAACTCTGCCAATCTGTCATGTAAACTCTCGCTAGTATCACTAGCTAAGATGGGACAGCTGGCTTTAACTAACATAGCCCCGGTATCTAAACCTTCATCCATTTGCATGAGCGTTATACCGGTTTCATGGTCGCCAGCTAAAATAGCGCGTTGAATAGGAGCCGCTCCTCTCCATCGAGGGAGTAATGAAGCATGGATATTGAGGCAACCCAAGCGTGGGGCCTGCAATACTGCCGCTGGTAATATCAAACCATAAGCGGCAACAATCATTAAATCAGCATTAAAACTTTGTAATTTTTCTTGTTCAACAGGAGTTTTTAGCGTATTCGGCTGTAGAACTGGCAAATTGTATTGCAAAGCTAATTGTTTAACTGGGCTGGCTGCAAGTTTTTGGCCTCTGCCAGCAGGCCGATCTGGTTGAGTATAAACGGCAATAATTTCATGTGGTGTGTTTAACAATGCGGCTAAGCTTTTAGCCGCAAATTCGGGTGTCCCTGCAAAAATTATTTTAGCCATAGTTAAGCGGAGCGAAAATATTTTTTAGCTTTTTTAAAGAGGCGCTCTTTTTTTAACTCAGATAAATGGTCAATATAGAGTTTGCCATCCATGTGGTCCATTTCATGTTGAACGCAAATAGCTAATGTGTCCTCTGCTTCAAACTCAAAAGGTTTGCCATGACGATCTAATGCCCGGACTTTTAGTTTGGCAACACGTTTAATATTATCGCCAGGCGTATTGGGAACAGAGAGACAACCATGTTGGTCTATTTGAATACCATCGCGATGAGTAATTTCTGGATTAATCATGCAAATTTGTTGTTTACCGTCACCAACGACATCCATTACAGCTAAACGTAAGTGAATATTCACTTGTGTTGCTGCTAAGCCTACACCGTGGGCGTGATACATGGTTTCATACATGTCATCAATAATTTTTTGCAGCTCATTGCCAAAGTCTGTGACTGGTTGAGCCTTAGTGCGTAGCCTAACATCAGGATAATGCAAGATTTCCAGTATAGCCATGTCAGTATTCCAGTATTCCGTTTAGAAGTTATTGCTCAGGTTGGACATTGTCCCGCAGGTTGTAGATGCGGCAGAACTTTTCCTTTTCTTTGCGTTGTGATTTTGATTCGACACGATGGTTTTTGTCAAACTCGTATAGAAAGCGGTCGAGTTGACTTATGTATTCCGGCATAAAGTATTTTTTAATTAATTTCCACATACTGGCCCCTTTTTTTGCAAAAGTATTATATACCTAAAGCTGAAAATTCTGTAACATCTCGGCAAACTTATAAAGTATATTTTTGAGAATTGATTGAGGTTGGCATGCGAAGGGGTTTGTTAGTATTTTTTTTGACCTTTTTATTGGTTTCTACAAGTTATGCAATTCCGCGCCGTATCATTAATGGGAAGCAGCAATTAGCAGCTGAAATTAGCAGGCTTTTACAATCCTATCCTCAAGCCGAAGTCGGTTTTTATGTTAAATCGATGAAATATGGCGATACGCTTTACACCCAGAATGTTAATCGCCCTTATGTGCCGGCTAGTATTATGAAGATCCTAACAGCAGAAACAGCCTTACTGTTTCTGGGCCCTACTTACCGCTTTAACACCCAATTTGTCACAGATGCCAATTCGGTAGATAACGGCATTCTTGCAGGTAACTTATATCTCGTTCAAAGTGGAGATCCATCATTAACTTACAGTGATTTAACTGAGTTGATGGATGCCCTAAAATTACAGAAAATTCAAACTGTTAGTGGAAACGTCTATATTGACGATACGGCATTTGATCAAAGCTATGGTGCTCCGGGCTGGACTCTAAAAGATATACATTCTTGTTATGGAGCTCCAATTAGCGCAGGAATTATCAATCATAATTGCTTGGCGCTGAAAGTCATGCCTGGTCGCAAACCCGGGCAG
>CAZXFO010000010.1:0-1785 GCA_964639745.1 uncultured Coxiellaceae bacterium
GTTTTAATTTCGAAGTGAATATCACACCAGGGACTAAGTTATTTTGTTTTAAATAAATGCCGAGTTGTCGTCCTTGCTCAAGCCCACTCGCGACAAGCGGCAAGTCGGTTGTACCCACACGCGTTACTACATCCCCAGGCGAAAAAGTATTACCGTGGCGAGCTATTAGCAGTTTTATAGTCATTTAAAAACCTTTTCAAACGAGTTCACCGTGTTCAGCAATTAAAGCTTCGGCTCGAGCAATATCTTCAGGACTATCAATCCCTGACATATTAGCGCGGCCTTTATAATCGACTGGCACGCAGCGTAATGTGAAAGAATTTTCAATTAACCGTAACTGCTCTAAACCTTCCAATTTTTCAAAACGGCTTTCTGGCAAGGTGACGTATTTTTCCAATGTAACACGCGAATAACCATATAAACCAATATGACGAAAAACGGGGCTTTTATCGCTGATTTTACGTAACTCATCTTCTTTACGCATGGCGGGAAGAATATTTTTACTAAACCAATAAGCCCTACCAGTTACTTCATCAAAAATAGCTGTCGTACCACTAAAAGGCGTTATTTGCTTTTGCTGGCGCAGCTTATCTAATTGCGCCCAAGTTAATTGCGTTACTGGGGTGACGGCATCACAAGGATCTTTAGAAAAAGATTCAATAAGAGCGCGTAAAAAATCAGGAGGAGTTAAAGGCGCGTCACCTTGCATATTTAAAATAAAATCCGGCTTAGCTGTCATTTGGCTTACTGCTAGAGCCGCTCGATCAGTACCACTTGGCGCATCAGGTGGGGTCATCACAAATTCTACATCTAACTGTTCGCAGTGTTTTGCTATTCTGTCATCGTCGGTTGCCACTATGACTGAAACATTTTCCAACCCTTTAGCTGCTGCCCATGACAATTCAACCACGCGCTGTAACATGGTTTTACCACATATCATAGCGAGAGGTTTACCGGGTAGCCTAGTAGATGCATAACGTGCTGGAATAATGATTGCAGTTTTCATGTGTTTTCCATAATCTCGAGAGCAATGAGCATGCCATAAATTGCCTCAATGCTCCATATAGTCTAACGAATCAGCAAACCTTGTAAGGCCAGTTGAATAGATTGTTGGCGTATAGCTTTCCTATCACCCGTTAGATGATAAAGTTGAGCAACCGTTTGGGCATTAGCACTGCTCCAAGCTATGCAAACTGTACCGACAGGTTTTTCTGCCGTACCTCCACCTGGGCCTGCGACACCGGTGATTGCTATCGCAATATTCGCTTGGCTATGACGTAACGCCCCTTCCGCCATTTCTTGAGCAGTTTCTTGGCTTACCGCACCAAATTTTTCAAGCGTTGAAAGGCTTACCCCCAACATATCCTGCTTAGCTGAGTTGCTATAGGTCACAAAGCCACGGTCAAACCATTCTGAACTTCCAGGAATGCTAGTCAATTGATAAGCTAAGCCACCTCCTGTGCAGGATTCGGCGACAGCCAACTTCCAGTGATTTTTTTTAAACAATTGGGCGGTTTCTGTAACAAGTTCGATGATAGACATGTGTGCTCGTATAGTATAAAAACTTAAAACCTAACAAGAAGAATAGGAATATGCAAACCCAGCTTACCTTAGATCTTACAGCAGAAGCACCTGCCCAAAATGATTTTAGCCATCATACCCCCATGATGCAGCAATATATGCGTATTAAAGCGCAATATCCCCACATGCTTTTGTTTTATCGCATGGGCGATTTTTATGAATTATTTTATGATGATGCTAAGCAAGCCGCTCAACTATTAGACA
>CAZXFO010000011.1:0-11577 GCA_964639745.1 uncultured Coxiellaceae bacterium
AGATAAATCGGAGAAATCCCTTGGCAAATACAGCTCAAGCAAAAAAACGTGCACGTCAGTCTGAAAAACATCGTCAGCACAACGCAGGATTGCGCTCACAATTACGCACCGCACTTAAGAAAGTGCATACAGCTATTGCTACTAAAGATAAGACTGCTGCTGGAAGCACCTTCAAACAAGCTCAGCCTATTATTGATAAAATGGTGACCAAAGGTATTATTCACAAGAATAAAGCTGCTCGCCATAAAAGCCGCTTAAACGCTCAAATCAAAGGCTTAGCTTAATATTTAAAGACAAGGCTATGCGAGACCATCAAAGCCTCACATAGCCTTATAGTTAGCCCTGCTCTTCATTATTGTTAGATAACCGCAACTCTTCGTTTTCTTCCCTTCTCTGTTCTTCTAAATAATTCATCGTCTCTAGAACAAGCCGCTCTGTGCCTTCATTGCCTAACCCGGAGGTTAAGAAATATTTACCTTTCCACTTCAATTTTTTGATTATTTTTTGAACTAATTCATTCGCTTCCTCAGGCAACAATAAGTCACTTTTATTAAGCACCAACCAACGTTCTTTCATGCTTAAATCTTCGGCTTCATATTGCTCAAGCTCTTGCGTAATCACTTCAATATTATGAATAGGGTCGCTACCGTCGGCAGGCATCAAGTCAATCACGTGCCATAATAAGCGGGTTCGAGCAACGTGCTTTAAAAAGCGGATGCCTAATCCTGCGCCGTGCGCCGCGCCTTCAATTAAACCGGGAAGATCAGCAATCACAAAGCTACGATGACGCGATACTCTCACCACACCTAAATAAGGAAAAAGCGTCGTAAACGGGTAATCAGCAACCTTGGGTCTGGCCGCAGATAAAGCTCGAATCATTGTCGACTTACCGGCATTGGGCATCCCCACCAAACCAACATCAGCTAAGACTTTAAGTTCTAAGCGTAAATTGCGTTTTTCACCAGGAGCTCCTGGAATAGTGCGCCGGGGTGAACGGTTGGTGCTGCTTTTAAAATGGCTATTACCAATACCATGGCGCCCGCCTTTCGCAACGCAAGCCTGTTGGTGATTGGTAGCTAAATCTACTATGAGCTCATCGGTATCGTCGTCGTAGACCATCGTTCCCACTGGTACCCGCAAAAAGGTATCTTCACCTGCTTTGCCTGAACAATCACGACCCTGACCCTTTTCACCATCTTCGGCCTTATAAGAATGAACAAAACGATAATCAACTAAGGTATTAACACTTTCATCGGCCACTAAATAAATGCTGCCGCCATCACCACCATTGCCACCATCAGGGCCGCCATTTGGCACAAACTTCAAGCGCAAAAAGCTACAACAGCCATCGCCGCCTTTACCGGCTTGTACATCAATCTTAGCTTCATCAACGAATTTCATGAAAATACTCACTTAAAAGACAGTAGCCCGGACAAATGACCACAGCGAAGTTTGGGGGTGTATCGCTGCGCTCTTTGACCGGGCTACGGTTAGCTGTGAACCTTAAGTTTAGGCCTCTTCTAAAGGCTGGACGCTTACAGTACGCTTCTTTAATGGGCCTTTAACGCTGAAAGTTACCACACCAGATCTTAAAGCATACAAGGTGTGATCTCTGCCCATACCGACGTAGTGACCAGGGTGAAATTGAGTACCGCGTTGGCGGACAATAATCATGCCCGGATGGACAACTTGACCACCGTACTGCTTAATACCTAAATATTTGGGATTCGAATCGCGGCCGTTACGCGTACTACCACCGGCTTTCTTATGTGCCATTGCTCACCTCACCTACTACGCTTGAATCGCAGTTATTTTAACTTGAGTATAAGCCTGTCTGTGGCCCATACGCTTCATATGATGCTTACGACGTTTAAATTTCAAAATGCGGATTTTGTCATGGCGACCGTGTTCAACGACAGCAGCTTTCACTACGCAGCCTGATAAAAATGGCTTTCCGATTTTGATGTTTTCGCCTTCACCGACCATTAATACTTGGTCAAAATTGATAGTAGAACCAGCTTCTACTTCTAGTTTTTCTAATTTGAGCACATCGCCTTCTTTAACGCGATACTGCTTGCCACCGCTAATAATCACCGCATGCATTGTTGCTACTCCACATTTCTACCATGCAAAAAGAGAGGCGATTATAGTCAGAATTAGACCTAGAAGCAAGGACATCAAGGCTGATTTCCTACACTCAGCCTTGATTGAGAGTGGGTTTCGCAACTTTCATCCTTTTCAGGAGAAAACGTGGGTTGATTATAATTTGAACCAAAGCTAGGGTTAGGAGCCGAAGCTGACATTTTTTTAATCACTGGACCGGACGAATGCCCCATAACATCAGGCTGCTTCCCGAGATAAGCAAGATAGCTACCCGAAGCAATGGTCAGAAAACCTCCACCGCTGGCCATTAATATGCAGCTTAACGAGATTAAAATACCTCCCACCAATGCACCGATACCGGTTGCGAGCGCTGCGATTCCCACCACCAACAAAGTAACTGCAAGAGCATACTTCCAAGTCGGCACTTTTGAGGGAGGAGTCGTTAAAGTGTCAGAGGGGGCGTCTTTCTTAATTGGGTTATTAAGTAATTGGTCTTTTAATATTTGCTCTAATTTTTTTTCACCCGCTTTTGACGACGAATGGGGAGATGTTGATAAGCTGGTCTCAGCTTGGTCAGCTTTAGGTTGTTGCTTAAACTCACTCTCACTTTCATTTGAGCTACCCTTAAGGGCTTCACTTGAAGATTCCGCTAAACTAGTTGATAGCTTATCCTGGCCTAACGGCACTGAGATGGAATGAGTCTGCCCGGACTGAATTGATACCGAACTTTGTTGCTGCAACGTATCTAGCGAAGAGGAAGCATTACTCACTTCTTCATTAATTAAATTTTCAGTCAGTTCTTCAATTTTTATTTGGATGGATTCCATCGAGCTGGAATCATTCTGTAGGGATTGAGCCATTATAGAGCTTGGATTATCAAGCGTAGACGTATCACCTTTATCTCCGTCATTCTGAACAGGCTTCTCTATTTTTATTTCTGATAATAGCAATGGGGACGTTTGAATAATCGATTTCGGTTTTGGAAAATGCGTCATATGTAACCAATCAACTTTAAATTCCACCACCTGTTTTTTTGCTTGCTCAAAATCATCCAGCGTTAAATTTAAAAACAAACCATTGTAATAGCGACTAGGACCAATATCTTTCAAATGAAAGGATCGAGCAAAATCAGTGCCGCCTGTAGCTGTCAGACTATGATGAGCAGCCATCATACTGTGGCTACCGCCATATTGGTCGCTTCTAGCCGGCGCAGATTGTTCAATGCCAACTAGCCATCCGCCCGGTTTGTTTTCCGATGATGGCATATGGAATAAGTACAGATGACCGTGCTCACCATTATTTTCAATCATATTATTAGAATAATGATGTGTATTGCCTGAGCCACCCAGTGCTAAATTAATACCAAAATGGCATCCAGCAGGATTCACCATATTAGCTAACGATTCACCGACATAAGGCAGCATAGCTGTAGCCCAAGCCGTATACATTCTAGCAGCATGCAAAGCCGCCCAATGCACTGCCACCTTTTGTTCAATAATTTGGATAGCTTCTTCATTTGAAATATCAAAACCGATACCATGGGTTGCAGCACTGCGTGCGTACTGCTCACTGCTCTCATCTTCAAACAACCAAGCTTTTAGCAATAAATCAATTTCAGCGGGAACCTGAATGAGTACACGCGCTCCATGACAAATAGCTGAGGCTATAGGCGAATTCCAATCTTCTTCTTGGCCCGATTGGTTAATCTTTTTTAACCCCATTAATAAAAGCGTGTATATTTTTTTAAGAATGGTGGCAGAAAATGGCCGAGCACCAGGTTGCAAAATAGCCTGCTGCACCATTTCAACATCGCGTTTAATTTGCTCGTTTGCATCAAGAGGATTAGGCAATAAAACGCCTGAATCCGTCAAGGGATTGCCTAGCTCCGGCTTAAGTTCAGGAGAAGCAGGTAAAGAAGATGATGGAAACTGATAGCTGAACATAGTGCCCTGTGCATTTAATTATATGGTTATTATCGGGTGATTATACTAAGCCAAGATTAAGAAAAACTTAAGAAAATTTAATACTTCTCAAACCGGCTTAAAAGTCATGAGATAAAAAACCACCATTAAGCTCAAAAATGCTGGCCAGCCTAAAATAAACCATATTTTGAAGTATCGATAATAAAGCAAGGACAGAGGGCAGCTCTTGTTAAGCATGTTCGACATGCTACGCGTAGCCTTGCTCAGAAAGATACAGCAATAGCATTCCCGAAGATGAGCTCTAGCAAAGCCCTAGCCCTTTTTGTTCAGCATTAATTATTACACTGCTTTCCTTAGTTGCAGCAGGAGGAAAAAATCGACCCACAGAATATGACTGAGTCATTGCAGGCTGAGGACATTCTAGCAATAAGTTAAAATGCGTGAATCCAGCCGTATGCAGCATATGTATAATTTGCCCCCGCTTACTGGACTGATAATAATTGATAAGCTCTAGATCATGTGAATTTTCATTTTGCTTACGCCAAATGTATAAACTTATATGGTTTTCCTCAGCATACATTAAGGCACTATGGTATCCTAACCATAGCTTAGTTCTTAACCCCGTAACGTATAAAGCATATACAGCTTCAGTCTGACAGTATTGTTTTAATTTTTCTTCTGCTTGTGTCAGCAAAGTTTTCTTCTGATTGAAGCTTTCTATTATATCTCTTTTATTTTGTTGATCTAACAATTTGATCAGTGCTGCTTCTTGCTCAGCTTGTACTTGCCCTAAAGCAGGCTTCCAATCAAGGGCCTGCTCTCGCATACTTCGCCAATGGTTTGATAAATTTTCTTGTAGCATAACCACATTTTGAGACAATTGCTCGTATTCAACTGTAAAAATTTCATGGGTTAAAAAAGCCTGATAAATTTCCTCTGCCAATTGCTTTCTTTTATCATTATTAGCACTAAATTTAATAAGGCAGTGATAAACTTGCTCTCTGCTCGCCCCTAAAGCTATAAACCCGCAATCACCTTTCATATCAACATCTGCCTCAGCAAAATTAATTTCAGCAGCATTAGGCAATTTAGCTTTTAATATATGCGTCTTTGTAGATTTAAAATTTAAAGTTTCATTTTCTGAAGATTTCGAATTAGGTGTTATATCATTATATTGTAGAAACGAAGACTGGCACTGCATCATGCCATACTGCAATATCGCCTTTATCAAAGCATATATTTTATCAGCTAGGCGGTGGTACGATTCCGAAGTTAATAACAATTGGCTTTGAGATTCTGAGAGCCAGACTCCTCGTTGAAAAAAATGGTTTGCTACTATACTTTGGCCCACAATGATTGCAGTCATTAGAGGTGTTTCTTGATTTTTATTAAGGATATTGGAACTTGCCCCTTTATCTAACAACCAGTTTACAATTGACGAGAAACCTCGTTCAGCAGCAATATGCAAAGCTGTACTTTCCTGGTTATCGTTTTTTGTTTTCCTATCAATTAACTTAGCAATTACTTCTTCTGGCAACATTTTTAGCACATCTAAATAGCCGTGAAAGCTTGCTGTGTGCAACAAAGTCCGTTCGTATTCACCGCTTTGCAGTAGATTAAACTTGTTGAGGTATTTTCCTTGCTCATTCTTTTTAAGGAATATATTCAGTAAGGTTATGTTATGCGATCGCACCGCCGTGTGGATAGGATCATAACCATATTTATTTAGACACGTTAAATCTCCGTTTAGTGAGAGTAGACGTTCAGCCATCGAGCTTTCACCTCTCATAGCAATTAAATGCAAAGCAGTATTACCTTCATCATCTAAAATCTGACTTACCATGCTCTTTCGGGAGAACAAACTTTGTTTATCAATCAACTTATTGAGATCTGCCAAATTCCCAAATAGACAAATGCCATACAATGAACTCGCTATTGCCTGTTTGAAACGGGCCATGGCTAGCGCTAACTCTCCACTCATTGCTTCTTGCCTTTCCATGTAAGGACTTGCTGAGTGAATACGTAAATTTTTTAAAAATTCTGCTTGCTGAATACAATAATCAATTTTTTTACCAAGTGATTTAATAAGCTCATTTAAATCAGTTTGTTCATTCAAATTCAGCTCATGATAGGACGACATTTCTTCAGGCAGTTGTTTCTCACTAAAGCTTTGTACATATTTGCGGCGTAATGGCTCCGTTAATTGCAGAATCTCTCCATCAACAAAAACATAAGGTTTTTCCTTATTATTTAATTGCTCTTCATATATTTCGATAAACTGCTGGCGTAATTCTTGCAGACCTTCATGGTATTCTTTATAAATGGCAGCTAAATCTTTGACCTCTTGTTTCTGCAATTTTTTTACCATTTCAATTTGCAGAGCAATAATTTCAGCTTTGCGAGCAAGCTGCTGATCCGCTTGATAAATAAAATCACTGGTACGGCTAATTTCGATAGATTGCTCCTGGCACGCTTTAGTTAACTTTTCTATTGCTGATGAGGCTTCATTACGAAAATCGGGTGAAATACTGAATGAGAACATATCCGTCCTTAATTTTAAAATAAATCTATCATGGGATTTTAAATAGCGTTTTATATCAAAAAAAATTGATAACAGCTAGCTGATCTCTGCTGCATGATCAAATCTATATCTACTAGGCATCCAAACTAACATCCTATAGCGCCAAAAGCTGATTAAAATAAAAACAGCCGGCTAATTAATCATATAGCAATAAATTTATATAATCGCTAGAATGCTAACCCATATGTTTGCTTCCACCCAATTAGGCCTTAACCACACGCTTAACTTTTAGAGCACTAATTGGTCTGACAATCCACCCTCAGTGGGCTTCTTCAAGAAGGAAGGACTGATGTCTATCATTGATGAAATTCAAGCTAATATAACCAACATTGAAGCATTTATTAATCAAAGAAAACTGTTAGATGCTGGCTACACTATAAGCATAATGCTAGACTACCCGCTACAAGAGCCGCTGCCAACTGAGCTATCAAATTACTTATTTATACAATTAGCTTCTTGGATTCCACTACTTGAGCCAACTAACATCGGCCACCTCTATCAACAAGCTTATCAATTTGCCTGCCAAAACCAAACTATCCCTTGGCAGATCAATTTTTTAAGAGAATCTATCAAATGGCAATTAGCACAAGAAGACAGCCACGATTTCAATTCTTTATTTAAAAATACTAACCACCTGTATCAACTTTGTAAGCCAGAAGAAGAACAAGATTGGCAATTACTATTGAAATTAGAAACCCTCTATCATTTCACTTGCCTATCGAGATTATATGAAGATCAGCTCCATCATGCTAAGCAAGTAAATTTAGATGAAACTGAAAAGGTTTATGAGCGTATAGATAACCTTGCAAAGCGCTTGGCCAAAACTGGAGATTACATACGAGCAAAACAACTATATTATTTAGTGCGGAATTCCTTAAAGGAGCCAAAGAAAGCCAAGGATTTTGATAAGCGCAAATTATTAACTGCCATCAAAGAGATTGATCATGCTAGTTTAAATGACCACCATAATTTTTTTAAGCCCACTAAACCAATCACTATTGAGTTGCGGGAAAATCTAAGTAGCATTAGACAAATAACCAATCAGCAGTTCACGTTTAGGAACCAGCAAGCCCATTTAAATTCAGGACTATTAGATTTTATTGCTAAAATATTTAAATTATCAGAAAGCATCATTGGCAAACCACCAATAAACTATCAAGTCATTCACTTTGGCTCCTTAGCTTGCTTAGATGCATTACCAAAATCTGATATAGAATTTGCTCTTTTAGCAGAAAAAGAGCTAACAGGAGCTCAGAAACCTTATTTTGATGGGCTTATGAATTTAGTAAGGACGTTCATTTATTGTTTAGGTGAAACTGAAAACGATTATTTAGGCTTTAGATTGGATTCGGCGCCTGTAGAGTGTGTGACCCCTGAAAGATTATGCCAAGAGCTTAGCCATAAATTATATTTAAAAAATTACAAAGCAGGATACTTTGATTCCTGGTATATGCTATTTAGCGCCACAGCTAATCAAAGCTTCAGCGAATTACTTTCCAGTCCGGGATATAGTAGCTGTGAGAATAACGATTTATTCGAAAGATATCAGCAAAATATTCGTGCTTTGCTAAATAGTCATCCAGACATCAATTCAGAGCTTACTTGTCGCCAGATTTTGTTTAGAGGGTTTAGCTGTTATCTTGCTAAAAATCTCCCTGGTGACAGCTTGAAATCGCTATATCGAAACCGCTTGTGTTACCCGATGCTACTGATGAGCTTATTATATGATTGCCCTGAGAAACACCCTCAAGAAATCGCCAAATGGCTTAAAAGACAAAAAATATTGAGCCCCAGCTTTACTCATCACTTCATAAGAGCTTACCGCCAAATTCAGCAACAAAGATTACTTTGCCATCAAAAAGAATGTGCTTTAAATGAAGAGGTCTCGGAAACTGATCGGGATAAATTTGCCTTATGGGAAGACCGACTCATCACACCACTTTATGATTGGCTAAAATCTGAGAATGTGTTAATGCCTAAGCTAGAATTATTCGACCCGCTATTATTTTTATGGCCACAATACTTAGCACAATACCATTTAGAAAAGCCTAAACTTGCAACTGCTTGGGGTAAGGTGCTTCGTAGCCTGGCATTTGCATTAGCCGATAAACCGTATTCAGAAATTCTTAGCTATTATCAAGATTTACCACTTGATGCTCAGTCGTTTTTTCTGAAGCATTTTCATAGCCACGATCAACGCAGAGCTGTACTGCTTAAGTTAAGCCGCCACCCTAAAACAAACGGCCAACGCGCGGCTGAAAAAATTGCAGATAACGGGTGGCAAAAAGTCTTAACTAAACTAACTACAGATCTCGATGAAACTAAAGGTCAATTAATTTTACAATGGGTTAACCTTAAAGGAGAATCGGTTAAGCGTTGCCTAAACCCAAAGTTTGCAAGCAGTTGGCGAAAACTCAACTGGCTTGATCATGAAGGCGGCTTTCAAGAAATGGCTCGCAATCATACTGACGGCAGAAGTATAGTACTGCCGCTAAATGACTTAGCTTTTATTAAAATATTTCCTGAATTACCGGGACGTCAATTATTAATTCAGGCCTTAGCTTGGCGCCTCAGCGGTTATGGGCCTGTGAGCACTCTAGCCAAATTAGAAGTAGCGGGCACGGATAAAGTCTATCCAGTTTTATTAAGTCAGAATCTGGGCATATCTATCCAAGAACATTTGCGTAGGCAGCCTCTTGCTGATCTTGAATCAAAATTAAATACTTATGCTTTTACGCTTAAAATTTTAGAATCTATATTGCTAAGTTATGAGGATGATAAACCCGATAATATTTCCGTGGCTAAATATCGCGATCCTGACTCGCCAGCACAATCATCTCTTATTAGTTTTGATTGTGACCGTGGTTTTGCAGAGGCTATTCTTAAGCGCGAATCACTTTTCAAAACTGAAATTAAAGTAAATACCAAAAGCCTTATTTATTGTATGCCACAAATGGAATCCGCTTTACATCCAGATGCCATTAAAGAGTTTTTAGCCTTAGATCCTTTCCAAGTATTAAATGACTGGCTTGAACAGCAAAGAAGATATCAAGAATTAATATTCAACCTCAAAGATCAAGGCTGCTTATTCAAAAGAGAACATGTTTTAACATGGCTTGCTACCAATAAAGACGATTGCTCAATCCCCGCCGCACTTGAATTAGGCAGTATTAAGACGCTTTATCTTAAATGGCTACGGCTAAGAGCTGTTTTAAGCTCAACTGAAGCTCCAAGCAATCATTTGCAATTATTAAGTCGGATGGAACCTGTTCTGGCGAGCTATTATGAGTCTAGCTTTGTAAACCACAATAATACGCTTACCCGTTTCCATAGCTTACCGACAGACTATGTAACTATTGAAGAAAAAATCGCTGAGCAAAACAGTGACTGTATTTTAGCTTCTAAACAATCCACATTAATAAAGTATCAAACAACCGGTATAGTGCGTCATCGCATGTTACGATCGATTACCATTAGTAAAGAAAAAAAAGACATCAAACAAGCGATATTGCAAGGTGAAATCCACCTCCCCCATAGCGCTTTAGGGGAACTAAAACACATACATCAGCAATGTCAAAGCATTAATCAAATTATCGAACAAATAAAGCAAAATAATTTAGAACCGCTTAAAAACTTAGGCGAAGCTGCCTACCTAAAAGAGCAGGTTTTAAGAAATCTAGATTTCAGCGATTTAGCTATTGAGCAACAAAAAAGAATTCTTAAACTAATAATTGGCGGCGATTTTTTAGAATTTCAGCTTAGAAATTGTGCTATTACTAACCCTAGCATCTTAACTGACTGCTTGACCCATATGCCAGGCTTACTTAATTTAACCCTCTTTAATAATAAAGGCATATCTAAAGACATCCCAACTTTCCTAGCCAATAAACTTCCCCACTTACAGAAGCTATCCATAAGCCGATCTAACATTCATGCTTTTATCAAGCCTACAATATTTGGTTCACCCTCGCTTTTGGCTTTCCAGGGATTACGCACTTTAATGCTTTTAGACATCAAGCAGCTAAAAATAATCAATATACATGCACCTCACTTACAGCAGCTTTCTGTATCCGGGTGCGACAGCATTGAAGAAATTGCTACAGAGAGTAAATTTTTAGAGCACGTCGACATCTCTGTCTGTAGATCACTATGTGATATCAAATTAGACAACCTATGTGCCGACTTTACATCTATAAAACACATCTTTCTTCATCGTGACATAAAAGCCGAGCTTCGGGACTTTTGGCAACAATACCCCTGGCTATTCGGACTATCGCGCTTTCCGCATGGATCTTTAGCATTTACTGCAAACCTAATGAAAAGGCTTGCTGAAAAGCTTGACTCATTAATAACTTCTAAGCAAAAGACAGATTTTAGGATGAGGCTACAGAAAGAATTGCAATATAGGATGTTAACTATTGGAGAGATAAAAGATTATTCCAAATATCTATATAACAATATCTTCTCCGAAACAAAAATTGTACATAGGAATTATTATCACTCAGAAATAACGTTCAACTTAGATGAAAGATTAATTAATCAGATTTATCATGTATTACGCCTCATGAAGACTTGCAGATTAGAAGCCCCCATAAGCATTAAAGGCTATGAATTAGATATTATATTTTTTAATATCGGGGACTTAAATGGACTACGTGGAGCTTGTACAGATGCAAGTAGTTTCAATAAATCGACTAAGAATTATACCTCTATTCTTGTAGTTGGGACAGAAATCAGTTTACGTAAGCAGGATGATCAACTCAAAACTTACGAAGATGTTGCTAATTTTGCCAAGAAATATGGCGCTACAGCTTATTTAGAATGCTCACTCGACAACCGCGCCAGTATAGAGCAAGTATTTACAACAATGGCACAGCTAATCTATAAAAATAAGATGGGAGAACTTTACCGTGATCCTATACAGGGTCTTCTAGGAGAAA
Organism: uncultured Coxiellaceae bacterium; assembly: GCA_964639745.1. Classification (GTDB taxonomy): domain Bacteria; phylum Pseudomonadota; class Gammaproteobacteria; order DSM-16500; family DSM-16500; genus JABDGC01. Next base: position 11,547 of record CAZXFO010000011.1, read on the forward strand.
ATACGTTTTTCTCTCCTCAAAGACAACTAGC
>CAZXFO010000012.1:0-3030 GCA_964639745.1 uncultured Coxiellaceae bacterium
GGTAACTTTTAATTTAAAATCATTAAAATTATGAATAAGAGGTCTCATAAATTAAAAATGGCTGATGCATCACTGGAGACAGTGCGGCTACAGAGCTAATTGCTTTATAGAATTATTTTTAAGATTAATTGCTAATTATGAGATCAATTCTTGAAGTGAAGATTAGAATTGATATTTTGAGGTATTTGAGTAAAATGTTCTTTTAGACTTTCTTGAATTTTATTGAGAAAACTTATTGCATCATTTCCTTTGTTAAATTTGTCGAGCATGGAGGCACTTTTTTCATAAGGATAAACTAGAAGCTCTTCGCAAAAGTTAAGAGGACAAACAAGTGGAATTTCTGAAATACTTGATACTTTTTTAATAATATTCGAGATTTCGTCTTCAAATCTTGAATTTTCTGAGCTGAAGTCATTTTCTGGAGGTTATTACGGAGAGTAGCAATCTCTTCATCCGTCGCTTCAGTTCCTTGTTGTTTACGCTTTTCTTTATAAACCTCAACACAATAATCAATATAGTTTTCACCTATTGCGCCTGGTTCTTTTTGGGGCTGAGCTATTAAATGATAAGAAATTAAATTAACTTTCAAACCGCCAAAAAATTCAGACAGGAATGGAGGATTGCCTATATGGCTGCGCAGCGTTTCAGAAATCCCAGGAACTTCAACTTGATAAACCAAGGCATGTCCCACAAACCATGTTAGCGCCCCATAAGCCGCAGCTTCTGCTGGATCTTGGACCAGGCGACTCGTTAAACGACTAAGCCAGCTATCTGGTCCGTTTTCTATACCCTCAATAACAGCACCGACAATCTTAAAATGTGTGAACGCACCCGCTAATGATGCTGATACGGTTTCCTTTGACCAGATATAACCTTGACCCAACAAATAATCGACAAAGCCTTTACCGAAAAGCATGGTTGCTGTAGAGGTAAGATAAAAAGCTAAAAACGAGCTCGCAGAAGCTGCAAGGCTGGCGGTAGCAGTAAAAGGATGTTTAGCAAACATATGGTGACCAAAAAGATCGACCGAGCTTATAAAGCCATCAACCAAACCATTAAAAACCCCATGAGAATGGTAAGGCTCTAAAGAAACTTTCGGCTGAGCATAATAAGGCGCTGGGACTGTATTTTCGCCTTTAAACTCCATTTCATCTTTTATTTTTTTAAATTCTGCGTTAATGGTATTTAGTTCTGCATCCAGTTCTTTAAGTAAGCTTTCAGGTGTACTATCTTGTTTCTTAAAATCAGTTGCTAGGTCGAAACGCAAACGTAGTATTTCTCGAATACCGTCAAAAACCCCTTTGACAATACCTTCCCAAATAAAATGACTAAGCGTCTTATGGATGATTAACCCAATTTTGGTTGATAAATGGGTTCTCTGCTTAACCCGGTTACTCAATGCATAATAATTTTTATGATTTTTAGCATCGGGGTGTACGGGTTCTTCATAATATAAAGAAGCTACAAAACCTGCATTCTCGCCAAAGACAATGGTTTCGCATAAATTAAAAGGTGCCAGCAGTAGGTTACGCACCTTGCCCATAAAATGTCTAAGGCTGTGAAAAATCGAATAGCCATATGGATTACTATCAAAAAAACTATTCCAATGTCGCCATTTAGTAGCGCTAGTAGTTTTTACACGACCCTTAAGTTTAGGATCATCTAGTTCTTCATTGGTGCCAACAATCGTGCTTGCCGCCAATAATAAATCATCTAATTCGGCACGACTACTACCAGTGTGATAGCTGGAATCTATGACAACTTGCTTTTCATCATCATAATTTAGCTGATGATCACGGGTAACCGGATTATGTAAATCTTGCTCATGATCACGCGTCACTTTAACTGCATCTTCAATGAAACTGTTCAGGTCACCTCTAAAATAAGCACCCGTCCCGCGACTGTGGGTTAAAATCTGATTCAGCGCTTGCGCTTGTCGCAACGCGTCTAAAATTCTACTACGAATAAATGCTACTATTTTTTTATAACCAGCTGTTTCAATCCACGCACCATCGCCATTATTCTCAGCCAATGCATTAATGAGGATTTGTGCTTCAGCAACATCTTGTTCAACAGCATTCGTTAAAAAATCACCAGGGATATATTTACCAGAAGATTGGTCTGTCTGCCGACTCCCAATATATGTATGTATTGCTTCGGTAAGCTTAACAACAGTATTACCGACATCATCAACCCGATGCCCTAAAAACCGTTCAAGCTCTTGCAAGCGAGCAATACGCTGATGAGTAAAATCCAGAATGTCTTGTTTGTGCTTATCATTATTACTCACAATACGTGACTTAATATAACGTTGGTTGTATTTTTTCTTATAAGCGAGAGCATGGATAGCTTTACTAGTTAATGCTTGCGGCCTTAACTCCCCTTGCCTAAGAATGTGATTAGCAGTTTTACCATTAGTATTTAGCAATAAAATAGTATCGTGATTTAAATTTTGGTTGGTTAAGATTTGGAGCGATTGACCATCTTTTAAATCGACTTTTTCTTTTTGCCAAATATCATAACCTGTTGGCCCCCAGCCCCAAAATCGCTGATAGGGAATCCTAAGTGCAAGCTGGTTAGGGTCATTTTTAAAATTTTCTAATTGTCTATGGCGTTCGGCTGCTTGCAAGGTTTGCCTGATATGCCATCGTTCAAAATAATTCATTAAGGTCCCCTATTTAAAGCCACAGGCTGGAAATTCTGAAACCTACCAGCAAGCGCATCGTATACAGGCAATGCGACATGATTAATATTATCAGCATTAATACGAGCATTAGTTAAGCGCTTTCTTATGTATGCAGCAAAAGCAGGGGAGCAATTTTTCATATCCAAGAGAAACACTGGTTTCTGGTCAGCAGGAGGAACTCTATTTGCTGAGGTATCAGGGATATGCTCTATCCGAACATTATTAGGGTTCAATGCGCGAATAATTTGTTGGGTATTGAGCGCATTGCGTGCATGACTTCTTAATTCATCACCGAATACTTTATCTGGACGATTCAAGAAATTATTTATTGCTTCTGCAACAGC
>CAZXFO010000013.1:0-2276 GCA_964639745.1 uncultured Coxiellaceae bacterium
ACTGCCTCCATTACAACAAAGTCTATCTCAATCTCTTCATTTGCTTGCCGTATTGGTAGGTGAGTATCCAAGCGAGAGTCAAATTCCTATTTTAGATATTAATAAAATAACTCTTCCTAAAAAATTACCGCTTAGCCTACCATCCAGTCTTGCTCACCAGCGGCCTGATATCAGGGCATCTGAAGCACTCTTACATGTTGCATGCGCTCAAGTTGGAGTTGCAACGGCTAATTTATTTCCCCAAGTTAATATCACCGGCAGTTATGGCTGGGCTCAGGATAGTCCTAGCAACCTTTTCAGTGATGCTAATAATATTTGGAGTCTTGGCACCCAAATTATTCAACCCATCTTTAATGGCGGTGCATTACGGGCTAAACGACGAGCAACTGAGGCTGGCTTTGAACAAGCTCAAGCTCAATATAAACAAGTTGTTTTACAAGCATTTCAAAACGTAGCAGATGTATTGCGAGCTATTGAGAATGATAGCCAAGCTTTCCAATTACAAAAAGAAGCAGAACACGCAGCTAAGCAGAACTATATTATTTCGCAACATCAATATAAATTAGGCGGGATAAGCTATCTCAAGTTATTAGATGCACAACGCCAATACTTGCAAATACGCCTTTCACGCTTAAAAGCACAAGCAAAAAGATACAATGATTCAGTAGCTCTATTTCAGGCCCTAGGTGGCGGATGGTGGAATAAAGAGGAAGTTAAAGATGATAGGGTCTGATCCTATAGTTAAAAAGCGGATGAAGGTTATGCTTATTTCCGTTGGTATTTTATTTGGAGCTATCTTTCTTTATAAAGGATTCCAAACACTAATGATGAAATGGTTCATTTCGCATCAGTCACATACTGTTAGTGTTTCAGCAATGAAAGTAAGTTATAGCCGCTGGCAGCCACAAATTCACGCTATCGGTAGCTCAAGAGCTTTTAGGGGCGTTAACGTTACAGCCGAGCTAGCTGGCATGGTGCAGAAAATCAATTTTGAGTCTGGTGATTTTGTTAAAGAAGGAGCTTCTTTAATACAACTTAAGGCTGGTACTGAAATTGCAGCACTACAGGCCTTAGAGGCTAGTGAAGATCTTGCCAGAATTACGTATGAACGAGATCAATTGCAATTTAAAATTGGCGCGGTGAGCAAACAAACTCTTGATGCAGATGCTGCAAATCTTAAAAATCTTAAAGCCCAAGTTGCTCAACAAGCAGCTATTGTTGCTAAGAAAACAATTAAAGCTCCTTTTAGCGGCCGTTTAGGTATTTCATTTGTTAATCCTGGAGAATATGTTAATCCAGGCAATAAGATAGTTACACTGCAAACTTTAAATCCTATATTAGTAGATTTTTATCTACCTCAGCAGTTTTTAGCAGAATTAGCAGTAGGACAAACCGTGAACGTTACGGCTGACACTTATCCTGGCAAAGTATTTAGCGGCAAAATTACCGCTATCAATTCTGCAGTAGACGCAGCTACTCGCAATATAGAAGTAGAGGCCACTATCGATAATCCGCAACTTACTATTACTCCTGGCATGTCTGTATCGGTTACAGTAAATACAGGAGCACCGAAATACCATCTCACTTTGCCGCAAACTGCTGTTAGCTTCAATCCTTATGGTGAGCTGGTGTATATCATAAAAGAAAAAAATCCCGGCGTTAAAAACAAAAGTAAAATAATTCTCACAGCCAAACAAGCTTTTGTCATCACGGGTGAAACGCGCGGTGACCAAGTTGAAATTTTAAAAGGCTTAAGTGAAGGCGATATCGTTGTCACTAGCGGCCAATTAAAATTAAAAAATGGGAGCCAAGTCATTATAAATAATTCAATCGTACCCTCGAATGAACAATCGCCCATTGCTCATAATGAACATTGATATAAGACAAATATGAACTTTACTGATCTATATATAAAGCGACCAGTTCTAGCTACAGTCATTAGCCTGTTTATTTTAACTTTAGGCCTACGCTCAATAGGGTCACTACCTATCCGTCAATACCCTTTGACTGAGAATGCTGTTATCACCGTCTCCACAGCTTATACAGGTGCTGATCCTTCCGTTGTTGCCGGATTTATTACAGCACCCTTAGAAAATTCTATCGCTCAAGCTAATGGCATCGACTACATGACCTCAAGTAGTACTCAAAATGTCAGCACTATCACTATAAACTTGCGCCTAAATTATGATGCTAATAAAGCTATTGCCGATATTAACACTAAAGTGAATGCTGTCTTAAATCAATTACCAAAAGGATCTCAGCTACCTGTCATCACT
>CAZXFO010000014.1:0-2018 GCA_964639745.1 uncultured Coxiellaceae bacterium
TTCTTATAAAACAATAAGATTTAGTTACACTACCTCACATTCATCTTTACTAGCCAACTGATGTAATAATAGGGTCAGGCCTTAATGGCACTAACTTAAGGAAAAATTTCTAATAAAATCAATGAAAAACGCCTTCATATAGCGTAAGGTTCGTTTCGACAAAGAAATTGAACAAAACACACATGGAGGCGTTAGTGGCTACCAATAACATATTTTTAAATACTAATCACCCTAAATCCGTTTTATCGTGCTTAAAATCTACTGATGATTTGCCTTTCAGGAATATTCTTTCATCCGAAGTTATCAGCAAAAATATAGGAGATTATACATTTCGTGACCGATGTTATTCTCTCGATATTACCTTGTGGTGCTTTTTATCTCAGGTGCTAAGTGATGATCAATCTTGCCAAGCTGCGGTTGCGCGCGTAATCGCCTATTTTGCTAGTCAAGGGAAGAATGCACCTTCAGCAAATACTGCGGCTTATAGCAAGGCACGCTCACGGCTGCCAGAAGAACTCATTTCTAATTTGGCAAAGGAAAGTGCAACACAAATGGAGGATGCTTCGCCATCAAGTTGGTTGTGGCGAGAGAAGCATATCAAGTTAATTGATGGATCAACATTATTCATGCCTGATACGTTCGAAAATCAGGCTGAATATCCGCAAATGAAGAATCAAAAACCAGGCTTAGGGTTTCCAATCGCGCGGATAGTTGCGATTATTTCATATGTAACAGGCGCCATTTTAGATTTAGCAGTGGGTCGTTGCTTCGGGAAAGGAGCAGGTGAACATGCATTATTACGACAGTTAATACATGTTTTTAAGCCTGGTGATATTGCACTTGGTGATTGCTATTATGGCTCATATTTCCTTATAGCCACATTGATGCAGTTGCATGTAGATGTGGTGTTTCCGCTTCATAATAGGCGCAATCATGATTTTAGAAAAGGAACGCGGTTAGCTAAAAAAGACCATGTAATACAATGGAAAAAGCCTCAAAAACCAGAGTGGATGAGCATTGATGAATACAATGGATTCTCTGATGCGATATTGGTTCGTGAAGTAGAAATCAAAAATGAGAGGAAAGGATTTCGATCACAATCCCGCATTATTGTTACAACATTATTAGACTCAAAATGCGTAGGAAAACATGATTTGGAGATAGTATATGGTTATCGATGGAGTGTAGAGCTTGATTTAAGGTCTATTAAAGACACAATGCGCATGGGCATATTGCGAGGAAAAAAGCCTACTATGGTGCGTAAAGAAATTTGGATGCATATTCTCGCGTATAATTTGGTTAGGAAAATCATGGCGCAATCGGCTTATGCTTACAATAGAAAGCCTAGAGAATTAAGCTTCAAGCTTGCTCTTCAAGTTGTTGGTGCGTTTCGTTATATTGGTGAATTTGCAGAATCCAAACATAAAGTTTATGGTCAGCTACTTAAAGCAATTGCGTATAAAAGAGTGGGCAATCGAACTGGGCGTTGTGAGCCGCGTAGGCTCAAACGCAGACCAAAAAATTACCCACTTTTACTCAAACCTCGGCATCATTACCATAAGGCGGTAGCATGAAACACGTATTCCTTAAGTTAGTGCCATTAGGGTCAGGCCTGACTTGTGGACACCTTCTGCCTCAAGAAGTCTGGATTGTCAGGCCTGACCCTTTTTAGAGTTGACCTTTTTTATCGATTTATTTAGCAGCTAATCTGCTCAAGCCAGCGGTCTGACTTTGTTGATATTTCTTATCCCGGCTAGAAAACATAATCATTTCTGACTCTCTTAAAACCACATTCGTTTGTAATTTCTCCAAACTAACGCGCGCACTAGAATAACGCTCCGCCATCAAGGCACCTAATTCAGAGTTTATTCTCGATAAATCCGCAGTAGTAACAAACTGATTATCAGCTATGCCTGGACCACTTCCTTCAATATGAACCTGCAGCTTAATTTCCAGACCCTCAGCAGCAATCACTCGGTTAAATTCTCTCTGTATTTGAATGCTCATTCGCGTTGCAT
>CAZXFO010000015.1:0-2856 GCA_964639745.1 uncultured Coxiellaceae bacterium
TAACTCGGCATTAGGCAGTAGCATGAGATAATATAAGCAAAGATTTTTTAATTGGCGCTTCCCAACTTCTTGCACATCGTAGCGATAAGGCTGTTTAGAATCGTGGAGCTCTTGATATAGCTTATACCATAAACCTTCCAATTCTTTAGCCAAGGTCAATGCAATAAATTCCCGAGCAGCGTGGATTGCTTCTACATCTATTACATCGACTAATTCAGCAATGTAGCGTTCAGAAGGAAGCGTCAACATCTGCGAGAATAAGAATTTGTCAGCCGGCACATTTTCCAGCAACTCTTTGTAAACGGAAACAAATCCTGTTGATAGCTGCAACGGCTTTTCTAACTGATAATCCTTAATGAGAGTTAATAATGCTCTTTCAGCATATTTTTGGCCCGCTTCCCAGCGATTAAAGCCATCGGCATCGTGCTTAAACAAAACCGCCAAATCTTTATCGGAATAACCAAAATCCATTTTTACTGGCGCAGAAAAGCCTCGCAACAATGATGGAATTGGCTTTGTAGCTACCTTATTTAATACAAAAGTTTGATTAGAATCTTGCACATGTAATACAGTTTCATTTACCGTCTTGCCATCTTCTAACTGCATATCCAAAACATTGCCTTTTTCATCTAATAACCCCATTTTTACTGGAATATGCATGGGATATTTTTTATCTTGGCCAGGAGTTGGCGGGCAAGCTTGATTAATATATAAAGTATAGGTTTTTTCGCTAGGATTATATTCGTCTTTGATATCTAAAGTAGGTGTACCCGCTTGTGAGTACCATAAACGAAACTGAGATAAGTCTCGACCTGAGACTTCTTCCATCACTTTGACAAATTCTTCAATCGTAACCGCTTGACCATCGTAACGCGAAAAATATAAGTCCATACCTTTCCGAAATAACTCGCGACCGAGAATAGTCCTCAACATTCGTGCAACTTCAGCACCCTTATTGTAAACGGTAGAAGTGTAGAAATTATCAATTCTCACATAAGATTCAGGACGAACCGGGTGAGACAAGGGACCTGCATCTTCTGGAAATTGGCGAGTACGCAACGCATTCACATCGCGAATACGGGCAACAGTTTTAGCGGTGGTATCTTCTGTAAAGGATTGATCACGAAAAATAGTCATGCCTTCTTTGATACTTAACTGAAACCAATCTCGACAAGTAATTCGGTTTCCTGTCCAGTTATGAAAATATTCATGCGCAATGACTGATTCAATATAGATATAATCATCATCGGTTGCGGATTCAGGTGAAGCTAGTAGGCATTTGGTATTAAAAATATTTAAGCCTTTATTCTCCATAGCACCCATATTGAAATCATCAGCGCCGACAATCATATACATATCTAAATCGTACTCACGCCCGTAATTATCCTCATCCCACTTCATGGCTTTTTTGACTGCCTGCATAGCATGAAATGATTTATCACGATTACCTTTTTCAGTATAAATTCGTATCGTTACTGTACGGCCAGACATTGTTTTATAGATATCTTCTAAGAGATCAAAATCGCCCGCCACCAAAGCAAAAAGGTAACAAGGTTTTTTAAAGGGATCTTCCCATTTCACCCAATGGCGGCCGTTTTCTTTTTTACCCGAAGCCACAGGGTTTCCATTTGATAATAAATAAGGATAATTTTTTTCTTCAGCCGTAATTGTGGTAGTAAAGCTAGTCAACACATCGGGTCGATCTAAGAAGTAGGTAATACGTCTAAAACCAAGTGCTTCACACTGTGTGCAGAAATGCTTACCCGTACGATATAGACCACTTAAGGCTTTATTTTCTTGTGGCTTAATACGGGTTTGAATCTCAAGCTCAAATTGATCGGGAACATGAGGGATAGTTAATAATTCCTCAGTCACATGAAACTCATTAGCATTCAGTTGTTTTTTATTAATGGTTATTGATTCAAGAACCATGTCCTCGCCGTTTAGAACCAGCGGTGTATTAGTGAATTTACTAGCAGGATTGCGACGAACATCTATACGAGACTTCACAGTGGCATGATCTTCATGCAAATCAAAATCTAAATCGACTTTATCAAATACGAAGTCCGGCACTTGATAGTCTTTTAAATAAACAGTTTTAGCTTTGGGAGCTTGGGCAGTGATCGTCATTTGAGATGTCCTTCTGTCGTAACGAGAAAATACCTGGATTTTCCATCCAAGCTGCATAAATCTATTTTCGTGTTATGATAACACACCTCAAAAAATCGATAGAAGCAAAACCATGGTAAAAAACGTTGATGATCAAGAAATTGCTAAATTTTCGGAACTAGCAGTCCATTGGTGGGAACCGGAAGGTGAGCTCAAAACCTTACACGCCTTAAACCCATTACGCTTGCAATACATCGAAGAAAAAGCAGGCCTAGTTGGCAAAAAAATTGCCGATATTGGTTGTGGTGGCGGCATCCTCAGTGAGAGCATGGCTAAAAAAGGCGCTATTGTGACAGGTATCGACATGAGCAAAGATGCCCTTAAAGCGGCCAAGCTCCACAAGCTCGAAACCATGGAACAATACCCCAATATCCAACTTGATTATGCTCATATTACGGCTGAAGATTTTGCCAGTGAACAAGCGGGAACTTTTGATATTGTCACCTGCATGGAAATGCTTGAGCACGTCCCTAGCCCAGAAGCCATTATTGAATCGTGCGCCAAACTCTTAAAACCAGGCGGTCAGGCCTTCTTTTCAACCTTAAACCGAAACATGAAGTCTTACTTGCAAGCCATTGTCGGAGCAGAATATATTTTAAAATTACTCCCTAAAAATACCCATGATTTTTCAAAATTTATCCGTCCATCTGAACTAGCTCAATGGGCACAAAAATCAGGACTTATCAT
>CAZXFO010000016.1:0-5656 GCA_964639745.1 uncultured Coxiellaceae bacterium
CCAGCCATATTAGATGAACATCGAACCTGGATAGAACAACAACTTGAACGTATAAGCTTTGAAAGTTCTAATGTGGAAGAATTGCCTAACTGCATTGAACTGCTTGCACTACAACAAACTTGGAAGATTCAATACATAGCATGCCATGCACCAGCTAAAATTTTAACTAGACCCCAGAATGAAATAGTTTTAATCGGCGACCTTAACAATAAAATGGCATGCCGAAAAAAATTAAAACAATGGATAAAAACCCAAGCTAAAAAATTCTTACCCTCTCAACTTGAAAAAACTAGCCAAGCTACAAAATTAACTTATGCCAAAGTTACAATACGAGACCAGCAAACCCGCTGGGGAAGCTGCTCCAGCAAGAAAAATATTAATCTTAATTATAAATTATTATTTCTGCCGCCAGCTTTAGCGGCACATGTTATGATCCACGAACTTTGCCACACTGTTCACTTCAATCATTCAGATAGATTTTGGAATTTACTTGCCAGCTATGATCTAGAGTGGAAAAAGCACAACAAAGAACTTAGAAGCGCCGATAAATTTGTTCCTAAGTGGCTTACCCGCTATGATAGCGACTTTTAAGAGCAATTTAAGTGACTGAACAAATCCTTTTTCTTGGCGTAGGAGTTTTAGCTGGCATACTTGCAGGCCTATTAGGTCTTGGTGGAGGCATCATAGTTGTTCCCAGCCTTAACATTTTACTAGCCTCTCATTTTCCATCTGTTTTGGTGATGCACATGGCTGTCGGTACTTCACTCGCTGTTATGGTCTTTACAGCTCTTTCAGCTGCTTATGCTTATCACCGACGCAAACTTGTTCTTTGGCCACTGTTTTATAAATTTATTCCTGGATTATTAGCAGGGACTATTACTGGTTCTATTGTTGCGCGCCATTTATCTGGGCATATTCTAAGTATTGCCTTTGGATTTTTTTTACTCTTAGTAGCAACTAACATGCTTTTTTCTAAGAAGCCTTCTCCTCACCGCGAATTACCTCAACCGCTTTTTTTAAACATTATCGCTTTCCTCATGGGAATATGCTCAGGTTTTTTTGGGATAGGCGGCGGAACGATGATAGTACCATTTTTTGTGTATTGTAACGTTGATATTCGCAAAGCTGCTGGAACTTCTGCTCTTTGTGGTTTTCCTTTAGCTCTCACAGGAGCTACAACTCTAATCATGACTGGCTGGAATACTGTTGCCAGCTATTCAGTGCCACCAGGAACAACAGGATATGTTTATTGGCCTGCAGCGGTTTTAATTGCATCGGGTAGTTTACTTTGCGCCCCGTTAGGGACACGTATCGCCGTGTGGCTACCTAGCTCAGTTTTAAAGAAAGTTTTTTCGATTCTGTTATATTTAACAGCTATTAATTTAATTATGCGGGCTTAGTTTAAGCCCGCATACCCATCTAGCGTTACACCCAATCGTTTATAGCGACACCGATACCAACGCTATTGGTGCGGTGATTATATTCAATAAGACTTTGACCATAACCACTAAATAATTGGAGATAACCCTTAAGATAAGGAGTAAATAGTGGGAAACTCCAGGTCAGCTCTTGCGATCCATAATGGCTAATATGCTCTAAGTTTTGTAATGCTAAAGTAAATACATGGTCATTATACTTATAAGCCATTAACACTTTTTCGTGACCTAGGTACTTGCCAATGTCTGGATTATAAGTAGGCAAATGGCCGTTGCGAAGAATGATCCAAGGTCTAATACTCAGCATAAGGTGTTCAGTAGATAAAATTGCTTCACCATAAACACGATTCCAAGTTCTTTCTAGGTTATTACCCCAACCGTTTGATTGGTGTTCAATACCAAGATTAATAAAATCAAGCTTCACATTACCTAAATGTAAATCCGTTTCAGTCGATAAATATAACTCTGGCTCGTAATCAGTTTCTCTAATGAATTCATAAGGGACATAAAACTGCCAATATGATAGTTGCGTATATGCAAAATACAATGAAGTTCTGTATTGCATAATATCTACCCATAAAGGGATTTTAAAACTTAATTGATATTTAAATTCATAGTTTTTTAAGCTTTCGCCATAAGGAGTATTTCCTTGGTAAACAGAATTATAAGGCGACACAGTATAATAATAAGGCAGCACATAATTAGGTTTATAAAATGCTACTGTAAAAGAATGCGGAGGAACAATGCCTTCTTCTTTTTTCTTCCTATCCATAGCTGGTGTTTCTTCTGGTGTCGATGGCAAGTGGCGCTGCGCTACAAGATTCGAATCAGCATCGTAACTATACTCGCTCACATTAGTGGTGACTGTTGGATCAACTCTTGTAGTTGGAAAATTTGACTGAGCAAAAACTACTGAGGAGAAACATATAATTGCTACCCCCATTATGCAAGACTTTAATTTTATTAGTTTTTTCATCTTAGCTCCTCTTATTAATGGGTACATCTATCCAACGGATAGACCTAGAATATTCTGCCTCTATAAAAGCAGATAAATCAGAAGTTTTCAAATGCAATGTTGCTGAATTTTCCATGGGGTGTACATTGACATATTCATAAGCGTATAAAGCTTTATCAAAATATAATTCAACCTGAATTTTATTATCATTTAAAATAGCTAGCGGCGTCACTGAGCCAGGTTGAACACCCAATATTGCAACTAGGTCTTGGTGACTAGCAAAGCTTAAGCGCCCTAGCTCTAAGGTCTCACCTAGCTTTGTTAAATCAGCTAGTTTGTCATCCAGGATAGTCAACAATAAATATTTTGTCTTCTTCTTATTTCTTAAAAAGAGATTTTTAACATGCGCTCCAGGAATATCAGCGCAATAGATAGCCGCTTCATTTGCAGTAAAAACCGGAGGATGCTCATATACCTTATAAAAAATCCGTTTAGCCTGCAAAAGATACAGCAACTGATTTTTGGTAATCAACTACAAGCTTCTCAATTTAACAAAGACCGAGAAACACTATAATCGTATTCCGGCATTGCTGTAGATTTGGGAGTAAGCCATTTTAAAAGCTCTTTAGCTTGATTAAACTGCTTTGGATCTAAATGTGCTTCTTCAAGTTTAAAACGTTTATCTTTATTAAAGCCCATATCTTGGACCTTAGTTTCAAAATTAATTGGTTGATTTTGGATGGGTTGTTGACGCTCCTTGGCCTTAGCAAGTTTCCTTCCTACCTCTTCAAAAATCTCCTGCATGACTTTTTGACTTCCAGGGCTATTATTTTTCAAAACCTCCAAACCCTTCTTAACCAACTGTTGCGTGCCATCATTTTCTTGAAAGCTCTTTTCTTTTTTTAAGATTTGATAAGTGACCAAATAACGAAATACGCTAGCAACATAATTCAAAGGGCTGAAAATTATTTGCGACAAACCATATGCAATATTGGTAATCACATTTAATAAAAGTCCAATTGAAGCAGCAACCGCTTGAACTGAAGCTCTAAGAGCCAAATGATATTCTCTTTTTTTAAGAGCACTTATGAGTAAACTAAAAGATGAATTCAACGAAAGAGGGATAAGTACAGCAAGATAATAAATGCTCCAGCCAATATTTTTAAAACCATTTAAAAGTTGATATTTATCACGAGCTAAATGTAATTTGCTTTTATAACGAGTAAAACTATCGAAAAAACCCTTAGTAATATTTAAAAGATTCAAGAGCGCTAAGAAAGGGAGCTCACCATAAACATTATTCGCTCTAATAGCGTTATTCTTTTCAACTGAAGATTTATTGTGCCAATCCTTCAATAGATCCAATTTTTTCTTGGCATATCTCCTTAGCATATTGCTCATCTCTTGATCCCTCCTAGGATTACTGGGTAATTGATATTACCCAAAATCTCTAAAAGTATAAATAGCCTAGGCTATTTGCTTTCTGAGGAATCTTGTGGTGCTTTTTTGCGATGCAGGGTATCTGTAAAATTCTGAGCAGAAGTAGCTAAAGTATGGGCAACAACCTTCTTTTTAACAATCACTGGTTTGGTTATTTTTTTATCTTTCTCGACCTCATCTACTGAATTTTGGACTTTATGAAAAGCAGTCTTCCATATTTCTTGGCGATTATCTTGAAACATCTCAACTAGTTTATTTGTTCTTGGCAAAGTAACGCTATTACCAACTTCTATTTTTCCCACTTTTTTATAATCCTCTAAATTCCTCCGTGCTACTTCACACAACCGCGCATTATTGCCAAATGATAGTTGCACTTCTTCCTCTTTATCTTTAACAGTTATTTTAACTGTTCCCTCTGGAAATAATTTATTTATTCTTTCTGCATATTCCTGATAGCGCTCACGCAGCATTTTGTCTCGCTCTAGCCTATCTTGTTTAGCTTTTTCGGCAGCCGTCAAAGGTGGCTGAATAGTTGCTAATTCTGAACTGGGCTGTTCGCATGATTTATTTAAAAGATCTTCTTCCCTAGCAGCAACATTCTCGGGATGTTGCTCAACACTCTCTGCTTGCTCGGACTTTTCGACTTGGATAGTTTCAGCTACTTGCTTAGCTTCTTCCGCTTGTTTGGCTTCTTCTGTTTGCTTGGCTTCTTCCGCTTGTTTGGCTGCTCCGGCCTGTCTCGCTTCTTCAGCTTTTCTCACTTCTTCAGCTTGTTTGGCTTCTTCCGCTTGCTTAGCTTCTTCAGCTTGCTTCGCTTCTTCTGCTTTTTTGGCTTCTTCCGCTTGCTTCGCTTCTTCAGCTTGTTTAGCTTCTTCCGCTTGTTTAGCTTCTTCCGCTTGTTTAGCTTCTTCAGCTTTTCTCGCTTCTTCGGCTTTTCTCGCTTCTTCGGCTTTTCTCGCTTCTTCCGCTTGCTTCGCTTCTTCGGCTTTTCTCGCTTCTTCCGCTTGTCTCGCTTCTTCGGCTTTTCTCGCTTCTTCTGCTTTTCTCGCTTCTTCTGCTTTTCTCGCTTCTTCGGCTTTTCTCGCTTCTTCGGCTTGCTTCGCTTCTTCGGCTTGCTTGGCTTCTTCGGCTTGCATGACTTCAGACTTATCGATTTGTGTTGTTTTATCTTCTTGTACCACATCAGAGCCTGCTAGCTTGAAAGGTAATTTTTCCGAGTGCCCAATACCTCTTTTTTCAGGGCTCAACAAGGGAGCAATGGTAATTTGCTCAAGAGCATTTGTGTTTAAATTTATGAGATCTTTTCTAGAAGAAAATAAATTGATTAAGGCAAGCTGTTTTTCAGAATCTTGGGTATGAATAAGAATGTCCCAGTATCCAATATTATCTTCGTCATAATATAATCGAGCTGGCGCCTCCAAGCTGTTAAACAAGAAAATCTTTTTAATATCCTGGGCTATATTCTTTTTAAAAATCTCTTCATTGAGCTTGAGCTCAGCTTCAGGAATTTGGATACGGATTATCGTATTGCCAATATTGTCCGCACATATTTTGGTACGTAAAGGCTCAGCTGGTAATTTAACTTGTTCAGGCTGCATTATCTCTTTAGGTCTAATTGACATCGACCTTGGCGATGTATGTTTTTTTGGGTCGGTTTTTTTTGGATTTTTCTTATCTTTTATCGCCTTCACAAAATCCTTTAGATTGATAGGCGGCATACTTCCCCCAGCTAGTGGTGTATTACTTTAATTATAGCGGCGTTATTACAAAGTATTAAAAATCATCCTTTTAAAGAACTAAAATGCTAAATTTGTAGATAAAAAGC
>CAZXFO010000017.1:0-2688 GCA_964639745.1 uncultured Coxiellaceae bacterium
AGAAGAACTTGAGCACCTTCATGCTTTATTTATCTGTCTAGATAATATTACTCATCATCTACACAACTTGAGCCGTGAAGTGTAATGAGGCTATTAATCAATAGCTTAGCTCGCTAAATCTAAAAAATTACTTCATCTAGCTTTAAAGATGCTATCATTAATTTATTGTTTAGGATGTGCAGCAAGAGGAGTCAGGATGCCCTTTTTACGTAACCCAGTTTTGTGCGCCAGGAAAACCAGCCCCAATAAATCTGCTGTAAAAGGTATTGCAGTTATTAGAGCGGTTAATCCGGACAATCCTGGCGCATTTTTATTCGCTCTAGCTTACTTTTTCTTATTTAATAATGCTTTTGCCTTCCCTGCTCAAACACGAATAGCAGTAGATAACGCTATCAACAATAATTTAATAATCAATGTAACTCCAATGCTTTTTAATCAGATTGATGCAGGAATGAGTTATGATGGGGTACTGAATACAATCGGTCAGTCAGCTTCATACTGTGACTCAGGCGAATACCGTTGTTCAGCAGAAAATGGCTCCATTAGTAAGAGCTGTTTGACAAGCCATTTTATTAATTCAAATAAGGCTTGGGTATGTCATTGGGATGGCAAGTCAAGCCGTTCTTATGCATATTCACGCTTAGAAATATGGTTTACAGGCAATTACGTAAACAGGGTAACGGCTGTAACTCCTGATGGTTTAGCTTATAAGCGCAATGCTGATAATACAGTTTACCTAGAGAAAAACGGCGTGCGTTCCAATTTATAATTTACCAGCCATATCCTCAACAATAGCAAAAGGTGCACCAGGTTGTTTAACATCTTTGCCATTCACCTTTAATATTCCAACCCAGGTGTTATTGCGATTTAACTCATTCACTACGGGTTCAAGCCGATATCTTCGTTTGCCTACTACCAGAGTGTAATACGCAGGATAGCCGCCATCACCAGCAGGTCCTACAATGATCGCACCGCTTTTATATTGATCATCACTCGTTTTTAATGAAATACCTGCTGCAGTTTTATTGGTAGTTGCATCACTTATAGGTTTAATGAACTCTTTAACACTGACATCAGTTCCATTAGCCAATCGCGCTCCCACCCACACTGACGCATGAGTTTTTAACGACTGCGCCAATGAAAAATCTCCCCATTGATGGTCCATCCAAGATGAGCTAGAGCTTGGATCAGGATCAATATCAAATTTTTCTTCCCCTATTTGGATGAAACCACTGGTACGCAAGTTACTGATCGTATAATCAAAAGCATTAGTATTGCCTCCCATATTTAAAAGACCTCGGCGCTTACCTGTACCCATTAAAATAGGTTTCTTTAACGGCGTGAGCTGCAAGTCTAATGTTAGTAAAGTCTTTTGAACTGGCGTTGTCAGATGTAGCTCATATTTATCTTTTTTGCTTTTCAAACTAAAATTTGGCGAAGCAATATCAAGCGTATCGGCTGACATACGCACTCCCTTTAGTGGTACGCCATTATTATCATAAACTATGCCATTATTGATATCGGTGACTAACACAGTTAAGGTTGGCACATCTCCTGCAGTATCACGTGTATACCTTAAATTAACGTAGTAAAAAAATTGACGCTTATCATCACCATTTTTTGCAGTAATTTTACCAGTATACGTCCACCATTCAGTGATGACGCTGGGGTTAAATAAATGGGGCCTATCATCATTTGGCCAAGTAATTTTTTTAAAAGGAAGGTCGGCGTATGCTATTGTGCTTAAAAGAATTGATAATAATGTCACTATAAATTTAGTTTTCATTTTAGAATTCCTTTATAGTGGGTCAACTACATATTGTAAGCTCTTTCTCCAAAAAGATCGAGAATTTAACGACTTTTAAATTCTATAAAATTTTTAACAACTTCATCATCTTTACGTGTGTATTCCAAAAATTCACCTTTAGTGTACTTTTTTATTACAGCTCGCCAAAATCGATAAATTGCCTCATTGCCAGATAGCACATTAATCTCCCATGCTCCTGGGAATTTAGTAAAGCACTGCTTTGCTAATACTTCATCAAAGTTGCAGCTACGAAATTTACGCAAAACAAAAAACTGCAGCATATTAAAGTCTATATGTGTGTCACTGTGGTTTTTTTCAAAAATGATGAAACCAGCCAGCTCCTCTTTATAATAAATAATAAAAACAGAAACATTTTTATCTCCTAAATACCGATTTACATCCGGACCTTCATAAAGACCAGAGGCAGATATCTGCCAGCCACGCTCATTACCCATAAACTCAGTCATATCATAGGTGCTAAGGCGGCTCATATTCTCAATAAGGCGATAGTCTTCAGAATTTGCTTGCTCCCATCTAATTAAAGCAGAATTAATTTTATTATTAGCAATCTCATATTTAGCAACTTCAGTATCGTAATGAAAAGCTTTTCCGATATAACGCATGCGTACTTTCTCTAATACACGGCGTGAAGCCTCATTTTCAGGTTTTAATACAGCAATGATTTTATTTAGCTTTAGACCATTAAAGCCCCAATCAATTAATGCTTGAGCTAGCTCTGTACCATAACCTTTATTCCAAAATTCTTTATTTAACAAGTAACCGATTTCTACTTGCGGCTGTTTATCATTCATTTCCAAATAGATTAATCCAGCACGACCCACATAATAACGACTCTCTTTTTCATATACATCGCCAAAAGA
>CAZXFO010000018.1:0-2360 GCA_964639745.1 uncultured Coxiellaceae bacterium
GTTGTTAGAAGCGGCCCGCCATTATTGGCAGGGCAAAAATTTAAACCAATGCCGGTTTCACCATGTTTCGACTGACGAAGTCTATGGTTCATTGGGGCCGCAAGATCCTCCGTTTACAGAAACCACAGCTTATCAACCGAATTCGCCTTATTCAGCTTCTAAAGCAGCAAGCGATCATCTTGTCCGTGCTTATCATCATACTTATGGGTTGCCGGTGACTATCAGTAATTGTTCCAATAATTACGGTCCGCTACAACATAGTGAGAAATTAATTCCCACGATTATTCGGGCTTGTATGGCGCAAACTCAAATTCCTATTTACGGCGATGGCAGCAATATTCGTGACTGGTTGTACGTAGAAGATCATTGTGCTGCTGTAGATTTGATCGTAAGAGGTGGGGCAATTGGTAGCACCTATAATATTGGTACGAGTAATGAATGGTCCAATATAGATATTGCTCGTTACATTGCAGGGTGTTTTGATGAGTTGCGCCCTAATCAAGCTCCTCATGCTCGTTTAATTCATTATGTTCCGGATCGACCTGGTCATGATTGGCGATATGCTATAAATTGGTCAAAGATTAAAGCAGAATTAGGGTGGCGGCCCCAATTTGGCTTTGAAGAAGGCATGAAAAAGACATTAACTATCCTGCAGAAAGACTTTTAATGAGCTCTTTTTTTGGTAATTATACATCATTTCAAGGAGATAGAGTGGGTATGTTAGCTTTAATATGTTGCTTGGAAATTAATATTACTTTAATTTAAGCGTGTTATACTTAATTAGGTTGCTAAGTAGCGATCTGGAGCGGAGTAACTAGAATGAAGCAAATATATATAAAAGATGATAGTCAGGTAGAGAAGAGTTCAGAGGAGATCCGTTCTGCTCTTGTTTTGACGCGCCCAACCAAAATAGATTTAAAACGTGCTATTGAAAAGAGTTTAAAGAAAAATAAAGAAGCTCTAAAAATTCTCTCGAAAAAATAGTATCCTGCTAATATGATTTCTACATCTAAGACTCTTCCTGTTACTTTAGGTATTGAAGAAGTAATTACTATACATGATGAAGTTTTGCTTGATACAGGCGGGCTTTCTGGAGTGAACTTGGACATATTGGAAGGGGCTCTTGGCAGAATTGAAAATAGGATCTTTTTTGATGGCCTGACTGATCCTATTGAAATAGCTGCTTGGTATGGTTGTGCTGTAGCTCGAGCGCATGCCTTTGTAGATGGTAACAAAAGGACCGCTCTAGTTTGTATAGATGCGTACTTAGATTTAGTGAACATTGATATAGAATTATCGCCTACTCCTAATGATTTAGCCAGATTGATGGAGGAGGTTGCGCAGGGAATTTTAACACAGAAAGAATTGGCTGATTGGCTTAGAGTTCATAATAACCCCAATAACCAAAACCAATAACTGCGATTAATTAGGTGTGGTACAACTCTAGGCCTTCTTCAACAGGGCCAAAGTATTTCACTTTACCACCTTCCATGAGCAGTACTTTATTGCAGAATTCTCTGATTAATTCATCAGCATGAGTGGCAAGCACAACAATGCTGGATTGGTTGAGTAGCGAAATCAATTTTTGACGAGCTTTTTCCATAAAGCTACTATCGCCTGCCGCAAAGATTTCATCGATGAGTAAGATGTCGGGTTGAATGTTGGTTGAAATGGCAAAAGCTAGACGTACTTGCATGCCAGGTGAATAAGTGCGAATGGGCATTTTGAGATAATCACCTAAACCAGTAAATTCTTCAATCTCACGCATTTTTTCAGTGATTTCTTTTTTGCTTAATCCCAATAAGGTGCCACGCATTAAAATGCTTTCATATCCAGTAAACTCAGCTTCTATGCCGCTCGTTATATCGAGAATAGTTGAGACATGGCCTGCTACAGAAATAGAGCCGTAAGTGGGTTCATAAATTCCGGCTAGTAAGCGAAGCAATGTGCTTTTGCCTGAACCATTATGACCAATCAAACCTATCAAGTCACCATGGTTAAAAGTTAATGAGACATTATCGAGGCCGCGAACAATAATATGTTGATTAGCATCTTTAGAAACAGCGCCGCCGGTTGCAACCCGTAAAAATTGCTTTTTAAAAGAACGTGCATTGACGTTATAGATGGGAAACTCAACGTTAACAGAATTTAAAGTAATTTTAGCCATGAGTTGCTCACTATAACCAGTAGACTATACGAGCGCGATATTTAGAAAACATCGCCATCGCGATATAAAGGCCCAATAGGGTAGTTAATGCTACTATCATATAGCCAAGTGAAGACACGAAAGTGCCTGTTAATGGCGCGCGTACCAATTCAACAAAACCGTAAAACGGATTAAAGCTAATGAGCATTTGGTA
>CAZXFO010000019.1:0-2348 GCA_964639745.1 uncultured Coxiellaceae bacterium
TTTCTCGCATGCCTGAAATTTCTGAAACAACCGTTCTGCCCTTTGGTCATGGGCAACTTCATTTGCGTGAGCGGTACCGCATTGCTAAATCTTTAAGACAATATCAATTCAAACAAGCGATAGTTTTGCCCAATTCTTTTAAATCGGCATTAATTCCATTTTGGGCCAATATACCATTGCGTACTGGTTGGGCACGTGAATTGCGTTCATTACTGCTTAACGATGTTCGCAAATTAGATGCAAACCGTTATCCGTTAATGATTGAACGATTTCTAGCATTGGGGGTGGAAAAGGGTGCGCCTCTGCCAGCAGTTTATCCTCGCCCTGAGTTAGCAACTAATATTACTAGCCAAGTAGCTGCTTTAAAAAAAATAAACCATCACCAACCACAAGTTCCGGTTTTGGCGATATGCCCGGGGGCAGAATTTGGGCCTTCCAAACGCTGGCCTGTGGAATATTATGCAGAAATAGCAGGGGCCAAATTAGCCGCTGGCTGGCAAGTATGGTTATTTGGTTCAGCTAAAGATCAAGCTGTTACCCAAGAGATTATGCGTCTAACCGGTAACCGTTGTTTAGATTTAGCTGGTCGCACTCAATTGGACGAGGCCATCGATCTGCTCTCGCTTACCACCATTGTTGCAACCAATGATTCTGGTTTAATGCACGTAGCAGCTGCACTTAAAAAACCTTTAGTTTCATTTTATGGATCCACTAGTCCAGATTTTACGCCTCCTTTAGCAGATGATGCGGTTATTTTAAAAACAGATATTTCTTGCCGGCCCTGCTTTCAGCGCGAATGTCCGCTACAGCATCACCGCTGTATGAAAGATTTAAAGCCCTCATTGGCTTTACAATCTATAGAGGAATTAACTTCTCTATGAAAGTATTGATAGTTAAAACTTCTTCGATGGGAGATGTTATTCATACACTGCCAGCATTAACAGATGCTGCGAGAATATATCCCGACATAACCTTTGACTGGGTAGTTGAAGAATCTTTTGCCGAAATCCCTGCATGGCATTCTCATGTTCGAAGAGTTATCCCCACCGCATGGCGCAGATGGCGTAAAAGTATTTTTGCTAAGAACACTCGCCAAGAATTAAAAAGTTTTTGGAGCGGGCTACGTGCAGAATCTTATGACTTAGTTATTGATGCTCAAGGTCTAGTTAAAAGCGCGATGTTTACTTTAATGTCAAAAGGTAAGAGGTCGGGGCTAGATTTGAATTCTGCTCGTGAACGACTTGCATCATTTGCTTACCAACAAAAATGCACAGTGAATTTTCACCAGCATGCCATCGTTAGGATGCGTGAAATTTTTAGCAAACTTTTAAATTATCCACTGCCAATAACTGTTCCCGAATATGGCATAGCTAGAGAAAAATTTTATGATCCTTCTCGTCAGGAAAACTATGTTGTCTTCTTGCATGGCACCACATGGGATACTAAGCTGTGGCCAGAACAATATTGGATTGAGTTAGGCAAGAAAGCTGCAGCAGAAGGCTTCTCAGTGAAGCTCTTATGGGGCAATAAAATTGAAGAAGAACGTGCTCATCGATTAGCCACACAAGTAAGTAATATGATAGTGTTGCCCCGTCAGGATTTAGGAGGTAGTGCTAAGGTTTTGGCAAATGCTCGCGGTGTAGTGGCAGTTGATACGGGCCTTGCTCACATGGCGACAGCTTTAAATGTGCCAACCATCGCTCTTTATGGTCCAACTAATCCAGCTTATTCAGGTATACAAGGACGCAGCCAATTGAGCCTAGCTGTGAATTATCCCTGCGCGCCTTGTCTTAAGCGGGAATGCACTTTTTTAGGAACAAGATCTTCTCAGGCAGTTTGCTTCAAAACACTGCCCCCAGAAAAAGTGTGGCAAACTTTTTCTGAGTTGCTGGAGAGTGTTACACCTTCTTAGAAGGTGAAGGCGGTGTGATAGCCCTAATCTGAGTTATAGCTTCGTCCACATCATTGGCAAAAGTATCTTGTTTGTTTGAAGCTTCTGCGAAAATATGAAATCGAGCTTTAATATCTGTTGCACCTTCATAAAGGGCTGAAATTGACTTGGGGTCAATCGGCTGATTGATACATTTTGCTGTTTTAGCTTTTTCGTCCAAAAGAAGTATTATGTTTTGCATGTCGCTGCGGGCTTTTGCTTTTAAGGTTTCATTATTTTCTTTGATAGCTTTTTCGCTGCTTTTATAAACTTCTTCACTGGCTTTGATCAATCGCTTAACGCCAGGGTTTTCATGAAATGGCTGATTCCCTTTGATAGATCGAATGGCTCTAATTGGCATACGGAATAGCCACACCAGGGGTTGCGCTATTACTTGAGTTAAGCCGCGAATGAAAGT
>CAZXFO010000020.1:0-2990 GCA_964639745.1 uncultured Coxiellaceae bacterium
AACGTGATTCAGCACGCTAAGCAAAAATTAAAATCTTTAGAGACGCAGACTCCACAAGCCACTCTTCAGCAACCTGAAATAGTGAGCTTGCCTAACCCTGCTTTGGAATTGCTGGAATCTATTAACCCTGATCAGCTGTCGCCACGAGATGCATTGGAGTTGATTTATAAACTAAAGAATAATTTGTAAGCTTAAATTAGGATTAGATTACCCTATACATTTGATTAAGTGTAAAGCACCTTCTGCACCTCTAAACCCTCTCCAACCCCTTGTATTATTTAGAAATAACTATATAAAAAAATGACCTATACTTTAAATACGCATTAACATTTAAAGTGAGGCCTTTTTATGCAAACCTCCACAATAAGAAAAATAATAGATGAATATAATCGCGGTAAGAGTTTTATGGACAGACTGCGAGCTACACCAGCAGCCATAACTCAATTAAACATATTAGTTCCTGCCAATTCTCCTGATCGACCCTTAAACCCAGAGGAATTAAATACTTTATACGCAATAACAGCATCGGGCTCGTTATTACCTACCACTCAAGTGCTCAAGACAGCACTCACATCTCTGGAAGAAAACATCATAAATGAAGGAAAAGATCTCGCAAACTTTAAACAATATCTATTAATGCTACCTAGCAAACTTCATCAACTAAGCAACCTGACAAAGCTTGCTGGATTAGCAAACAATAATGCAGAGTGGATCAGTAGAATTTTAGACTGGCGCATTCAATCTAGTTTACCGGAAGACCTCTGCAACCAAGCTAATTTCGATAAGTTATGCGCTGAAGAAAGAGCAGAAGCTGTATGCTTGTGTATTGCCAAAATGCCAGCCAATTTACGCACCCAGCCCAATATCGATAAATTACTAACTAAGGCTGAGTATGCTGCTAATATTGGCCAGCTGTTGCAAACAATTAGCAGCACTCAACATGAGGTAACGCAATCCGCTTTTGATATAGCTTGTAAAAATGCCATATACGCAAATGCTCTGAATGGGGCTTTATATACGCTACCAGAAAATCTGCGTACCTCATCTAATTTTTTCAAATTAGCTTTATTATCAAATTGGGCACAAGAATTTTGCGAGGGAATAACTAGACTTCCTCCAGCGTTACAAACTCAAGATAATTTCGGCAAAATTTTTAATAGAACCTGGGACCTAATTTCGATATCCCCAGGACTAATTTCAATATCCGCAAATAATTTTGGGCAACCAACTCTAGCAACAAGTATTTGCAGTGCGCTTATGAGCTTACCCCAGGGACTTCAAAACCAAAGAAACTTATCCGAGTTACTAAATCCTAGGATATCAGCGTATGCTATTCATAGACTGATTAGCAACCCGTCATTCTCTGAGGAACTTAAGACTCAGAATAATTTCGATAATATTTGCCGTCATATAGACGTTTTACGTGAGTTAAGTGATGATTTATTGAGGCTACCTCCACATTTATTGACGCAGCAAGTTTTAGACCATATTTTTCAGTTGTGTGTCAATCATCATGATGCGGAAGCTGCTATACAACTTTATCTTCACAACATCGCTCCAGATCTGGTTCAAGTCCAAGCCCTCGCCCCAGCCCCAGACTATAATCCTGGACAAAGTACACATACAGCAAGCGTACATGCTTCCATTTCAGAATCTGCTAGCAATCTTATGCGTAGATACGGTGAAAAAATCAATACTCAAGCCAAACTTGATACTGTCGCACAAGAAATCTTGTCATGGGCGCAAACAGCAGTTGAAGAGAAGAAGAACGAACCAGAAGAAAAAATTGATTCTGAATTACAGTTTCAGCGGCAAAAAGCCTTACAAGCTGCTGCCACTTTATTAAACCCGACTTATGCCTACACTGATGTTACCTCAAACATTAGCACTCGACAATTTTTAGCTCTCGCCTGGCTGGCCTTACATGACGACTCCATGCGTATAGGACCGCTAGAAGACGCCATGAAACGCTTTACTACCGGCCTTTATGATATACAAAGAGGATATAACCTCAATGATAAGTTCACTGATAACAAAGAAACCAAAGATAAGCCGATTTGCACACCCGGTACATTTAATAAAATTGGTGAGATACCTTGGGGTCTTCATAACGATGTTGTGATTATTTATATGACTTCAGAAACTGCTTCGCAAAAACTTCCTAATGTGGTCAGGGAAGAGTTAATGAAATATTTAAACTCCTTACTGCCTGATGAAAAAGCTACACCAGATGAGAAACAAAAATTTGTCGACTTAATTAATGAAATTGAAAACGATGGTGTTTCAGTCGTTTGGGATAAAATTCAGCCTCGAGTCATTGAACAAATGTATGAGGAATTTGGCAATTCAGACGGCGTTAAAGCACTACAAATTCCCCCACTATACAAAAGCCGAGAAGATAGTAAATTTGTAGGGTTGATTTCAGGAGGACCAGATACAGACATTACCAATTTAGAGTTAAAATCTAAATTCAAATTTTTAATGGAGCCAGAAGAAAAAATTACTGTTAACAAAGCTGCCTTCTTTCAGCCTCCCGCGAATAACCTACCTCATACGCAGTGGACAAAAAGCCTTAACACACAACTTGAAGAAGGCATCTCATTCTTTTCTGGAAAAAATGAGCACGTCGTTAATATTTTAAAAGATATGAAAAAATTCTTGAGTACACAGGCATCTCTCACCCCTCAAGCACTAGATAAATTAGAACGTAATTTAACTCGTACTGTAAATGACTTAAAAAACCTAGAACAAAAGGAGCCTCCTTTTGCTAAAGATTATGCAGACTATGGGACCAAGCTAAAAAATATTAAAGATGGTATTGCTGAACTTAGAACCCAGCCAGATCAAAGCCCTCAGCTAAAGAGGTGATATTTTCACAAAATGCATTAGAGTTGGTTTATAAGCTTAAAAAATTTGATTAACAACATGGAGCACGAATATTTACGACTGCTATTTCTCTAGTGACATCTACATTGATAAATTGTTAGAAC
>CAZXFO010000021.1:0-2129 GCA_964639745.1 uncultured Coxiellaceae bacterium
TCCCATCCCCATGGCCGGCGTTCCATTTCACGCCGCTGACGCCTATATGGCCAAATTATTACGCCAGGGGCTTTCGATCGCTTTGTGTGAACAAATTGGCGACCCCAAAACCAGCACCGGCCCGGTTGAACGAAAAGTTGTCAGGATTTTAACACCTGGCACCGTTAGTGATGCAGCATTCTTAGAAGAACAAAACGATAATTTACTCATGGCTATTCATGTCGCTGATCAGTGCTATGGTTTGGCAACATTGGATATTAGCGGTGGTAGATTTCATTTATTAGAAGTGAGTGGTGAAGAAGCTCTAGTAAGCGAATTAGAACGATTAAAACCCGCAGAGATTTTAATCAGCGACGACACTAAACCTATTTTAGCTTTGAGTCAGCGTCGAGGTAATCGCCCGGCTGCTATAGCTCGACGCCAACCCTGGGAATTTGAATACGAAACCGCCGTAAGGCTTTTAAACCAACAAATGCAAACACATGACTTGAGTGGCTTTGGTTGCATGAACATGAGACTAGCATTATGTGCGGCTGGCTGTTTATTACAGTATGCAAAAGAAACACAACGTGCTGCTCTTCCACACATCCGTTCTATTAGGGTAGATACTCGTGAAGAGAGTTTAGTGATGGATGCAGCTACCCGTCGCAATCTCGAACTCACTATCAACATGAACGGCAGCGAAGAAAATACGCTTAATGCTGTACTTGACCATACTCGTACCAGTATGGGTAGCCGTTTACTTAAACGCTGGTTAAACAGCCCGTTAAGGCAACATGCAGTTTTAAGTAAACGCCAAGCTGCTATTCAAAATCTTAAAAGTGAACAGCATTATCTAGGATTGCAAAAATCCTTAAGCAATATCGCAGATTTAGAACGTATCGCTGCACGTATTGCTTTAAAAACAGCGCGACCTCGTGACTTAGCACAACTGCGTGAAACTTTAGGTATATTGCCAGCTGTTCAACAAGAATTAACTAAACATCAAACCCCTTTGTTGCGGGAACTTTTAGAGAACATACATGATTTTTCTGCGCTCTTTACTTTATTGCAAAAAGCTTTAGTCGAAAATCCGCCTATGACCATTCGCGACGGCGGCTTTATTGCGCGTGGTTATGATGCAGAATTGGATGAGCTACAGTCCTTAAGCGAAAATGCAGGTGATTTTCTTTTACAATTAGAAGCCAGAGAAAAACAACGTACCAATCTTTCGACACTCAAAGTTGGTTACAATCGTGTGCATGGTTATTACATTGAAATCAGTCGTTCACAAGCAGAGCAAGCACCCACTGACTACATCCGCCGCCAAACTTTAAAAAATGCCGAACGCTTTATAACACCAGAATTAAAAGTGTTTGAAGATAAAGCCTTAAGCAGTGCCGAAAGAGCACTAGCTCGCGAAAAGTTTTTATATGAGGCGCTACTGGAACATTGCTTAGGTTATTTAGTAGCTTTACAAACGACAGCTGCCGCCATTGCAGAACTTGATGTTTTAGCTAATTTTGCTGAAAGAGCCGACACCCTCCGCTGGAACTGCCCGCAACTCAGCCAGCAATCAGGCATACAGATTATTGATGGGCGCCACCCTGTTGTTGAAAGCGTCTTAGATCAGCCGTTTGTTCCTAATAGCATATCTTTAAGCGAACAAGAAAAAATGTTGATGATTACAGGACCTAATATGGGCGGCAAATCAACCTATATGCGCCAAACTGCGCTGATTATTTTGCTTGCACATATTGGCTCATTTGTTCCTGCTAAAGAAGCATTAATTGGGCCTGTTGATCGCATCTTTACTCGCATTGGAGCATCAGATGATTTAGCCAGCGGGCGTTCAACTTTTATGGTAGAAATGACGGAGATGGCCAATATTCTGCATAATGCTACCGAACAAAGTTTGGTACTCATGGATGAAATTGGCCGTGGCACCAGCACCTTTGATGGCTTATCGCTTGCCTGGTCGTGTGCCGAACATTTAGCTAAAAATATAAAAGCATTTACCTTATTTGCAACTCACTATTTTGAACTGATTACTTTGGCTGACGAAATTTCGACAGTGAAAAATATTCACTTTGATGCCACAGAGTACGGCGACAAGATTGTATTCAAGCATACGGTACAACCAGGGCCTG
>CAZXFO010000022.1:0-2187 GCA_964639745.1 uncultured Coxiellaceae bacterium
ATGTAAAATCAAAGCGCATACGAAGGACAAAAGCTAGCCATTCTGAGCAGGATTGGCTAGCTCGAGATTGTTCAGCTACATGCTTGGCTTTAAAGCTGTATCAATGTTTTCTTGTGCAGCTTGATTGAGCGGTACTGACCCTGGATCTTGAGGCTTGCCAAAACTAGTGCTAGGGGCAGGGGGGTTATCTTTTGGGTTGTCAGAAGAAGTTTTTGGTATTCCAACCTGGCCATCAGCTGTTTGAAGCGTAGTCATCTCTGATTTTCTTTCTTGTTCTAATCTATTTTCAATTCCTTTTGTACTATTATTTTCTACTAAATTTATTTCCTCTTGAGATAACTGGTCATATGCAGGCTGCTTACCGAATGCTTTTAATATTTGCTCATAGGCAAAAAGCCCGAGACGGGCTATAGCATAAATAAAACTTTGGGAAATATAAGTAACGGTTGCTAAGCCAGCAGCTAAATAAGGCATGGTTGACATGGCGCCACCAAAACCTAAAGCACTCGCTATTACACCTGCAGGGCCTAAAATGGGTAATAGGGGAGGAAAGACAGCAGTAAGGCAAACCGCCAGAAATACGATAATACTCAGCGCCTTAAAAAGTTGGTTTAAGCGTTTTTTAGGCCCAATAAAATATACTTCGTCTAAAGAATGTTTGTGATAAGGATTTTTGACGGTTTGCTCTTCATTATGTTTTTTTACTTTTTCAACTCGAGGATCATATATAGGCGATTTTTCAATAAAATAATCTTTACTTTGATTCCATGTCCACCATGCTACCGAGGTAGCAATAACCACTTTAGCAAGAAACCATTCAACAGGCGCTAGAAAACTGATAATCCCTAAATAAGCTGCGGCACTTGAAAAAGCACGGCCCACCGTAATAATAAAATGGTTAGCAATTTGATATAACACATCTTTAAATGTTTCGCCTCGATGCTCTAAAGCCTCTTTCTGTACAAACCCTTCAGTTGCAGTGGATAGAGAAGTGGCCATTAGGTTCTCCTTATAAGTGCAAATCTTTTTGAGAATAGATGGCTTAGCTTGTAGATATTTTTTATATTTTACTTATTTTGGTAAAAATTACCAGTTAGCGGGTGATTAGCTCAATATAAACATTAACTAACAAGTTAATGCTTAACCCTAGATAATTCCAGTAAATTTTCTTACTGGAATTATAGTCACTACGTGACTATAAGTTAAACTGCTTAGTATAACTATTATTTAACTGATGGTATCCTTTTTACTCATGTTATTCTGCCAATCAAATAGGTGGCCAGTTTGTAGCTCTTATAGAGATTTTTGATAAATAATGTTCTATAAAAAACAACCACATTAGTATATTCGTGCTATTTTTAGCTCATTAAATGTTGACATTAGCCGCTTAGCGGATAAAAGTTGTGCTTTAATAGCAACTTTAGTATTATCAGCCTTCAGATATTCCCACTACCGCCCGTCCATTATTAAGCCAGAATTGAAAATAGAAGAGCGATGTGGGCTTTACACACTAGGGAGTTGTTGATGGATTCTAGACGCAAAGACGGTCAGGTTAATAACAATAACTTGATTCATACTGATTCAGGTGAGTTTAGTGTCGAGCCCAGTACCGATTCAGATCCGGAATCTAATTCTTTCGAATTGATCTCCCCTAACACTTCTCCTAGCATCTCTCCTATTATTTCATCATGTAGTTATACTGGTGATTCAAGTGTAGAAAGTTCTCCTGAAAAGAAAAGTATTGCTTATGAAGCCAATTCTATTCCTAGTAGTAGCGCTAAAAGGAGTCTCTTTAGACAATTTTCTCCAGTTCTAAAATCACAATCTATTTTGAACCAACTATCTCAATCACATCCTTATACTCCCGGACACCAAACTGAACCTAAGCTGTTTGAGAAAATGTTGGCACAGCTACAGCTTGGGTACACAGAGAATTCATCTCTTGGCTCTTCAGGGAATAAATCTCAACTAATTTATGTCATTGGTGGCGGTATAGCAGGCTGTTCTACTGCACTTAAACTTGCGGACTCAGGTCACAAAGTTGTTATTTTAGAAGCCAATTCAGATGTTTTGTTAGGTTCAAGCGATGGCACGCCATGCCGAATTAGTCTAGGTTTTCACTATAGTGATGAAGCTACAGCGATTAAATTGTTGGAAACCTCTATTGACCTTGTTAGGCATTATCCT
>CAZXFO010000023.1:0-2839 GCA_964639745.1 uncultured Coxiellaceae bacterium
TAAAGAAATCGAAGCTAAATTATCTAATCGAAAAAAATTAGTTTTAGGTAACATTACCCCCTTGGAATCACTTTTTAGCAATGATATGAATAAAAAGTTCTCTAAGGCTATGCCCCATATTGCCCATTTTTTTCAGCATGCTTCAGAAGCCAGAAATCCTTACCCGCCTTCCAAAATGGGAAGAGTGGTTTTTTTCATGAATCGCGAAATTCACGAAGTTACCGGCCCTAAAGAAATTTCTAACTTCTTGTTAAACAAGGCTATGCCTAAATTCCGTTTTGATATTCATCCAAAGTGGGACATGAATTACTTTGCCCCCGTAGTTGCAAAGCAATTAGAGCTAGGTCACCGGGTTTTACCCGAAACTCAAAAATCTTATGAAACTTGGCTTAATGAATCAAAACCAGAAAAATCTCATACTTCACAAAGAGGTAGAATTGCGCGCGCACCTTCAGATAGTTATAGCAGTATACGAGAGCAAGCTGCCAAAACTGAATTGGAGGGATTGAAAACTCAGAAGGAACCCAACGATGAGCCTTCATTTAAACTTAAACAATGATTTTGATAAAAACCAAGCTATAATAGACAAAATTTGAGGATAAACTTATGAGCTCTACCAGATTATCAATATCCAATGAATTAATAGACACTTTGAGACAGCTCCATCAAGCAGCTATAGCTTATGAGAAAGAACATACTTCTGATGGCTTATACCACGGCACATTATTAACACCTTTAAGAGAACAATACGACGATACTAGTTTAGATTTTGTTGAAGACTTTATAACAAGTTTGGCATTCCTAGGTAGAGCTCAAAAAAAATTAGCTGAGTCCGGAAACTTAAATATCCAGGCTGTCTATGCAAATGCAATACTTGCCCCTATAGCTAAATTAATATTCAATATTGGATTATTAAAAAACACATTCACCCCAAACATATCCGAGCAAAATGCCTGTGCATCCGCCATTACTCAATTAGAAAATTTAAGCCTACAGGCCAAAAAACTCCTACTTATTGACTATAAGAATCATTTAGAAGCGTTAGTTGGAATATTAGAAAAATTTGAAGCAGCCCCCCTTATTTACAAACAGAAGCATCAAGAAGACCATCTTTATGAAGAAGCTCTAGTAAAGCCCTGTAAATTCTTAGCAGAAACAAAATTAGATTTCGTGCAAGACTTTCTTGAAAACTATAAAGAGATTAAATTACATGCCAAAGACCTTGAAGAAAAAGCTATTGATACCGCCAGCCAATTAACCGCCGTAAAAAAGCTTGATAAGCCAGTCATGCATCTTTTAGAGGAACTTTCCTTATTTAAAAAAGCTCCTGAAATTAACGAAATAGACCAGAAAACGTGTACAGATGCTATCACCGATCTAACACATTTGAAACTTATAACTGAAAGTATATCTCTTATGAAGCCAAACCAAGGTTAAGCTTAATAAGTGAATCCCAAAGCTATTTAACAACTATTGTTTTAATTCCATATTTCCCTATGAACATATGCTAAGGCTTGTTACTATGTATTTCTATTGAATACCTGACCATATAAGCAAATTGAGAATAAAGCATGAGCTCTACCAGATTATCAATATCCAATGAATTAATAGACGCTTTGAAACAGCTCCATCAAGCTTCTTTAACATATCAAAAAGAACACACTACTGACGGCCTATATCATCTAAAATTGTTAAAACCGTTAAGAGAGAAATACAATGATGCCTGGATAGATTTTAATGATGAATTTGAAACGAATTTAATGCGTATTGAGAGAGCCGGGGAAAATGCTCAAGCCAATTTAGATAGCTTCAATTTTCAAGTAACCTACGCAGGCTCTATACCCGTACCTATTGCCAAATTAACCTACTGCAGTGAATTACTTAAAACTGCATTTGTTAATGATGTTAAAAAACAAGATACATGTGACGTTGTTATTAATGAGCTAAACAGTTTAAGCAACCATATCCAAGAAATACTTTTAATCGGCTATAAAAATCATTTTAATACTCTGCTAACTCTTTTAAATAAACTTGGAACAGCTCCACAACAATACAAACATGCACACCAGACTGATCTTCTTTATGAAGAAGCCTTAATTAAACCATGCAAATTTTTAATGGAAGCCAAATTAGATTTTGTTCAAGACCTCCTTGAAAACTGTAAAGAGATACAATCACACGCCAAGGAATTTGAAGAAAAGGCCGCTGACACTTCTAGGCAACTAGTCGCTGTCAAAAAGCTCGATAATTCAGTATGCCATCTTTTAGAAGAGCTATCTTTATTCAAAAAAGCTCCCAAAGCTGATGACACTGACCAAAAAGCTTACGAGGAAGCGATCATTGATCTAAAACATTTAAAATTGCTAACTGAAAGGTTATGCATCCTTAAACCAAACCGACAATAAATCTCATGAGCGAATCAAGAATGTTATACGTATCTCAAACTTTGATTGAATTACTTAGAGAAATTGACCAGGCAAGTCAAAAGTATAAAACCCAGCATCAAGAAGATAGTCTATACAAAGAAGCTTTAGACAAACCAATTAGGGCCAAGCGTGGAATAGACTATGTTGATGACTTCGCCAATAACTTCGGTAAAATACGAAATTTCAAAAAAGATGTTGAATCAATGCCCGCTGAAATTAAATTTGAAATTGGCTTTGCAGGCGTCATCCAATATCCCTTATTAAGGTTAATCGAAGACATTAAGCTATTCGAGCAAGCTCCTGAAATCTCACATACAGTTAAGGAACTTGTGCTAGCGCTATTAAAGAATTAGAGACGCTCGATAAAACAGCTGATCAGCTATTACTATTAGGCTATCGAAATAAACTGAACG
>CAZXFO010000024.1:0-6368 GCA_964639745.1 uncultured Coxiellaceae bacterium
TGCTTCAATCGGAGGCATTCAACGCTTAGGGTCCATTGGTGTTTACACCATTCTATATGTGTTAGTGAGTGTATCTGTAGCTGTTATTATAGGGCTGACTTTACTGAATGTTTTTAAACCCGGAATAGGTATATCACCCAGCTTAATTTTGGCAAATACCACTCCTACTGACCTTAAGCCTGTACAATTCTCTGCTTTTTTACTGGCATTGTTCCCACCCAACATTGTGGAAGCCGCAGCAAAATATGAAATCATGCCTATTGTTTTCTTCAGCATTGTTTTTGCCATTGCTTGCCTGTCCGTTGGTAACCCTGCAAAACCTGTCGTTGATTTTTTTGTAGGTCTACGTAGTGTTTTAGTTAAGATGATCATGTGGTTAATGTATTTAACTCCTATCGGCTTATTGTCATTATTAGGAACTGCCGTCGCTGAAGCCTCAGTGCAACACTTACTATTACAAAGCCTACGTGGCATGCTTATGTTTATCTTTATTTTCCTTTGCGGGCTATTTTTCCAAATTGCTTGGCAGGTCTTGGTGGTGACTTTTATTGCACGAAAAAGCCCTATGCAATTTATTTCAGGCACATCAAATGCAATGCTAACAGCCTTCGCAACATCGAGCTCTATGGCTACCCTTCCTGTTACCTTGATGGTTGCTAAAGATCAAAAAATTAGTGATGAAGTCGCACGATTTGTATTACCTCTAGCAACCACCATCAACTTAGCGGGTACGGCTATGTATGAAGCTGTCTCTGCATTATTCTTTTGCCAAATTTTAGGCTTTGATTTATCAATTCCCGCTCAGATCGGTGTATTTGTCACAGCAATTTTAGCTGGGATGGGCGCTACAGGCATACCAGAAGGTGGTTTAGTCACTATGGTCATGGTATTACGAAATGTGAGCGTGCCAACTTCTGCAATAGGCTTGTTACTTCCATTTGACCGAATCTTAGATCGATTCCGCACGATGACTAATGTTTGGGGTGATTTAGTATGCGCTGCTACTGTAGATAAACTGCAGCAGCACGCGCAAAGAAAAAAATTATTAAGTTAAAACCAGGCTTTTACAATTTCACCAGTTGTACCGTCAACCTTTAATTTAACTTTCTTATCCTTCTGATCAAAGGCTCTTATGATATATTTTTTATCATCATATTCAGCCTTATAAATGTCATGGTAACCAGATCCCTCCACTCTTCTAATTGCATCTTCAAAAGAAACTTGAGCTGCTGGGTTTTGTTTTGGTTTAATTATTTCACCGGTATCTGCTTTCATGGTGACTGAGACTTCTTTACCCTGCGGGGTGATGGTTTGAATATTGAATATAGAATTTTCTAATTCAACTTTTGTAACTATGGCATAACCATTCATCCGCAAATCTTGCAATACAGTAGAGATAGGAATATTTTTCGGAGCTTCACTCTCAGGGCTTGCTTGCTTATCACTGGCTGCAAAACAGGGTTGTATAGAGAAAGCCAAACTTAATCCCAGCATCAATATTCGTGCACGCATATCTATCTCCTTATAGAATAAATTATTATACAACAATGTCTTACATTAATGACTATTTGCTGCAACAAAAATTAACCCAGCCATAATAAAAGAAATAGCAACTATTGTGACTGTCGATATGGGCTCATGTAAAATAATTGCAGATGACATAAACCCGCAAACAGGCACCCCTAAAAAACTTAACGAGGCTTTACTACTGGGCAATTCTTTGCTGACGATAACCACACCCAAATATCCTAAGGTAGTAGCGACTACTCCTGAATACATTAGGCACTCAACTAAAGTAAAATTCCAATGCACGCCATCAAAAGCTCCTATTTTCCAAGCTAAAAGGCTAATAGGAATTGTTGCAAATAAAAGCTGCCATGGCAGAAGTTCAATGGGCGCCCTGCGCCATTCCATATGACGAGTACATAACATTGAGATGGCCCAACTTAGTGCAGCCAGTAATAAAAAGATGTTACCTTTCACCTCATTAGTATTTGACCAATTGACAGACCATGGACAAATTAAAATAACTATTCCAATTAACCCTAGTAAAAATCCTACCCACTGAAAAGCAGTCACCTTTTCATCAAAGAAAAAAATAGCTACGGGTATAACCCAAATAGGAGTGGTGTAGGCAAGAATAGCAGAGCGGCCTGCATCGACATAATGTAGGCCAAAATTAACAAACAGCATAAAAAATGTGATTTGAAGCAACGAGATAACCAAGATTATTGGTAAATCTTGATATCTTGGCCAAACAAATCTCCCAGCAGCTGTTGTAATAATAAACATAGATAAAGTGCCAATAACTAAACGCCCAGCAACAAAACCCCAAGGAGAGATATAATTTAGACCGATTTTACTAATAGGCCAGCTCAAACCCCAAACTACTACAATGACCAAAACTAGACCGTAAATCTTATATAGAGAGCTAGACTGTACTGCTTTAACCATATGTATTTTTCTCATGCTCGTCCCTGGGCTAAGCTTATATTTAGAATAGCACTAAATCAGCTTAACATTTCTATATATCTTATTGAATAATAACTATTTATCCACCCAGAGGTGATATGTCGACCTCGGGTTGACATCAAGTCTGGATCTGAGGATAATGTTCAAACGTTTATCTCAAGAGAAAAAATATAACATGATCATTATGCCAATGGCTCAACTAATTTCCAATTTCTATTCTTTTTTGTTATTTCTTTTTTCCTAAAATGCCAATGCTATGATCCGGACAAACTCAAATCTAAACCTTTTGTCCGCTATAAAGAGAAGAAAAGGTAGCAAGGTAGCTCGTAAGCACCATGCCCGTGCCCTAACCAGAACAGGAAGATGCATATGATTAATGATCGTCAAGCCATAACCTTGTCGTTCCCAAGAGCCCTGACCCCATGGCTTATTTGTGGTATGGGCATGTTGTATTATTGCTACAACTATTTTCTACGTGTATCTCCAAGCGTAATGCAAAGCGAGTTAATGCAAAGCTTCAATATCACTGCCTATCAATTTGGAAATCTAGCTGCTTTTTATTATTACGCCTACACTCCTATGCAAGTTCCTGCAGGTATGCTTTACGACAGATTTGGTGCGCGCCTAGTATTATTTTTTGCCTGCTTAACCGCAGTGGTCGGTTTAGGAGTCTTTATTACAGCTGATAATTTCGCGCTAGCCGCTTTAGGCCGATTTTTAATTGGTTTGGGTACCGCATTTTCATATATTGGATCTTTAAAACTAGCTTCTATTTGGTTACCCACTAATCGTTTTGCAACAGCTGCGGGATTAACCACTGCTTTTGGCATGACCTCAGCCATCATCTCTCAAAATTACCTCACTAAAGTGGTGCAAGTTGTTGGCTATAAACAAGCACTCTATTCTGTGTTGTTTTTAGGTATCTTATTAAGCGTAATTATTTTCTTCATGGTCCGCAATCGTCCTACCGAAACAATTGCTCATCGACCTGTTCATACTCCGATGGACTCCAAACAACTATTCAAATCATTACAACTTATATTTACCAACCCACAAATGTGGTTAATCGGTTGCGTAGGCTGCTTAACCTACTTACCAGCTTCAGTATTTTTAGATCTATGGGGTATCTCCTTCTTAAAGACCGCTTATAGTTTAACTCCAGAACAAGCAGCTTATATTTCAAGCTGCGCATTCGTAGGTTGGATTATTGCTGGCCCTACAATGGGAGCTCTTTCTGATAAGATTAAACGCCGTCGCGTTCCTTTATTATTTGCAGGAATCACTGGCACTGTTTTACTTTGTACTATTTTCTATGTACCAGGCCTCACCAGTGCTCAATTGTCAGTAGCCTTTTTCCTTTTAGGCTTTTGCTGCGGCTCTCACCCAATTTGTTTTGCGATTGGTAAAGAAAATAACCCTATCCAAATTTCAGGAACAGCTGTCGCAGCTACGAACATGTTAACCATGATGGGCGGAGCTCTCTTCCAGCCTCTAGTCGGCAAACTACTAGACTGGCACGCGTCAGGTGCTATTGGCGCCAATGGCCTACCTATTTACACCACACAAGATTACCTCTTTGCACTCTCCATTGTTCCGGTGGGTGTTGCTATTGGTGGCTTTCTTTGCTTTTTCTTAAAAGAAACCTATTGCCAATCGCAAGCTAAAGAAAAAGATATACGTATGTTTACCGCTCGGAAACCCGTATCCATCATAGATGCCGAACCAGAAGCTAGAAGCTGCTAGAACAGGCAATACTCATACTCTATAGCTGAATCGAGCTTGCCTAGAAATAGCGTAAAGGCAGCTCGGTTTGCACTCTTATCAATTACATCTGCCACTCAATTAATCAAGCCCAATCCCTAGGCTTCAAAAATAATTCATATAATTCAGCCTCTTTGCTACCTGGGCTAGGCTGCCAGCTATAGCGCCAATTTACTTGGGGTGGTAAAGACATCAAAATTGATTCTGTGCGTCCATTTGACTGCAAACCAAATAAAGTGCCACGATCATAAAGCAAATTAAATTCTACGTATCTACCACGGCGATAAGCCTGAAAATCCCGCTCTTCTTGTGTATAGGCATGAGTTTTACGATGAGAAAAAATTGGCAAATAGGCGTCAATAAAATGATTACCAACACTTTGTAGAAAAGCAAAACACTGCTCAAAATTCCATTGCGGACCTGTTAAATTATTTAGATCATCAAAAAAAATACCACCTATTCCTCGTGGCTCTTGCCTATGTTTTAAATAAAAATATTCATCACACCATTTTTTAAATCGGGGATAAACTTCTGCCCCGAAAGGATCGCATGCTAATTTAGCGACACGATGCCAATGCTGGCTATCTTCAACAAAGCCGTAATAAGGGGTTAAATCGAAACCTCCACCAAACCACCAATGAGGTGGAGTCCCATCATCGGCATTCACTAAGATAAATCGAATATTAGCGTGGGTAGTAGGAATGTAAGGATTTAGTGGGTGGATGACTAAAGAGACCCCAGTCGCTTGGAACTGAATATTTGCAAGTTGCGGCCGCTTTTGTGTAGCTGCTTGTGGGAGCTGCGTGCCATGAACATGAGAAAAATTAACTCCACCTTTTTCAATGATAGCCCCACCTTCTAATACACGGGTGAGCCCTCCTCCACCGGTTGGATGCTGCCAAGCATCTTCTTGAAATTTCTTATATCCATCTTCGTTTTCTAACACTAAGCAAATACGATTTTGGAGTTGACGTAAATATTCTTGTACACGGTTGATAGCAACCTGGCCATCAATTTGTTCTATGAGCGAATTCATTTTTAAAAACCGTCCTCACCATCAGCGTAATCTAATTCCAGCACGAGAGCGTTTAAAATAGCAAAGCAACATGCAAAAGCAACCCCTAATATCCAAGCAAAATACCACATTGCTAGCCCTCCAAATCTTCAATAGTCACTTTCTCGCTTAATACATAGTAAACCCAGGAACTATAAACAATAATTAAAGGAATCAATATCACAGAAGCTATTAATGTAATATTTAATGTTTGTTGAGTTGAGGAAGAATCCCAAATCAATAAGCTAGAAGCCAAATGAGTTGAAGAAGGAATAATAAAAGGAAACATACTTAAACCCACAGTTGCAACAATGCCAAAAACGCTTGTGCAGCTGAACAAAAAAGCGGTGCGTAACTTACGATAAAGCGTAGAAAACAACACACCTATCGCACCTGTAACCCCTAATATTGGGGCTAATAAAATTAAGGGAAAACGGGAATAATTTTCTAACCATAAACCTACACCCTTTCCTACTTCTTTATTTAATGGATTGGAGAATCCCCTGGTTAAAGCAGGACTAATTAAATGGTAACCGGGCAAGTAGAAAGCCACCCAAATACCTGCTATTAAAAATAGCACAATGAGGGAGCAAGCTAGCCAAGGAATGAGGGGAAGTACGCGCGAGCACAAAGGATCATTGCTGCGCAACGCTAAATAAACTCCACCGTGCATTGTTAACATAACTAAACTAATAAAACCACACAGGCAGGCAAATGGGTTCAGTAAAGATATAAAGCTTCCGCCATAAGTCACCTGTAACAACTGGTCAAACTCAAAAGGTATGCCTTGCATCACATTTCCTAGCAGAACACCAAAAAGCAGAGCTGGAGCTAGCCCACCAATAAATACTAAATGATCCCAAGTCGCTCGCCATATTTTGTTCTTAATTTTGCTGCGATATTTAAAAGAGACAGGGCGCGTAATTCCCATGGTTAAAAGCAACAATAAGATAATAAAATACAGTCCAGAAAAAGCGACGGCATAAACAAGCGGCCAAACAGCAAACATAGCGCCAGCCCCGGCAATTATCCAAACTTGGTTGCCTTCCCAAATTGCCCCAATGACATTTAAAATGAGGCG
>CAZXFO010000025.1:0-1949 GCA_964639745.1 uncultured Coxiellaceae bacterium
CGTTCAGTTTATTTCGATAGCCTAATAGTAATAGCTGATCAGCTGTTTTATCGAGCGTCTCTAATTCTTTAATAGCGCTAGCACAAGTTCCTTAACTGTATGTGAGATTTCAGGAGCTTGCTCGAATAGCTTAATGTCTTCAATTAATCTTAATAACGCATATTGGATGACGCCAGCAAAGCCAATTTCAAACTTAATTTCTGCGGGCATTGATTCAACATCTTTTTTGAAATTTCGCATCTTACCGAAGTTATTAGCGAAGTCATCAACATAATCTATTCCGCGCTTAGCTCTAATTGGTTTATCTAAAGCTTCTTTATATAGATTATCTTTTTGATGTTCGGTTTTATATTTTTGACCTGCCTGGTCAATTTCTCTAAGTAATTCAATCGGAGTTTGAGATGCGTATAACCTTCTTGATTCGCTCATGGTAAAGCTTCATGTATTTATCTATATTATATCGTTACTTTTAAAATCGTTATTTCAACATCATTTTGGAAGTTTCCGCATTCTACCTAAGATATTAGCAAAGTCATCAATGTGGTCTATTTCGTGCTTGGCTCTGATTGTTTGCCTAAGCTTCTGTGGAGCTGTGTATTTTTGAACTGCCTAGATACTTTGCTAAGTAATTCAGTAAGGGTTGCGTAGGTATAAACTTCTTAAATCTGCTTATGAGATTTATTGTCAACTTCGTTTAAGGATAGAAAGCCTTTCTGATAAAATTTTTAAATGTTCTAAATCAGTAATGGCCTCTTCAAAATCTTTTTGAAGATTTTGATTAGCTTTAGGAGCTTTTTGGAACAAGGAGAGTTCCTCTAGAAGATGCGTTATTGGCTCATCAAGCTTTTTTACAGCAGCTAGCTGTTGAGAAATGTTGCAATTTTTTTCCTCAAAATCATTAGAGTGTGATTGCAAGCTATCACAGTTTTTCAGAAAATCCTGTACGAAATCTAACTTTGCTTCTACCAAAAATTTACAAGGGTTAATTAGAGCTTCTTCATAGAGGTGGTCAGCTTGGTGCTCTTCTTTGTAATGTTGTGGGGCTGCTTCAAGCTTATGTAATAAGGTTATTAAGCTATTAAAATGATTCTTGTAACCAATTAGTAATATTCCTTCTGCGTGTAATTTTAAGTTATCTAGCTCCGTAATAGTATCATTGCAAATTTTTATTTTTTCAGCATTAATAAGCAACTCTTTTTTAGCACTACTTTCATCGCGTTCTGCTTCGTTGGAATTAGTGTCAGATTTTTGTTTGTTAATGACATGAGCAAATGCTGTTTTAAGTAATTTATTACAAGATATTAATTTAGCAATGGGGGTTGGTAATGAGCCTGCATAGATAACTTGAGTGTTAATGTGGTTTGAGCTAATTACTTTCTCTTGGGCTCTACTTATGAGTGCAAAATTTGTTTCGAAGTCATCAACAAAATCTATTCTGGTATTATTTCGCTGTACTCTAAGCGGCTTTTGAAGTAGCTCTTCATATAAGCCATCTGCAGTATGCTCTGTTTTATAGGCTAAAGTAGCTTGATATAAGTGTTCTAAGGACTCCAGAAGCTTGTTTGGTATTTCTAATCTAGTAGAACTCATAAGTTTATCCTCAAATTTTGTCTATTATAGCTTGGTTTTTATCAAAATCATTGTTTAAGTTTAAATGAAGGCCCATCGCTAGGTTCCTTCTGGGTTTTCAATCCCTCCAGTTCAGTCTTGGCAGCTTGCTCCCGTATACTGCTATAACTAACTGAAGGGGCACGAGCAATCCTACCTCTTTGGGAAGAAACGGATTTTTCTGGTTTTGACTCATTAAGCCAAGTTTCATAAGATTTTTGGGTTTCAGGTAAAACTCGGTGCCCTAGCTCTAATTGCTTTGCAACTACGGGGCCAAAGTAATTCATGTCCCACTTTGGATGAATATCAAAACGGAATTTAGGCATAGCTTTGTTTAACAG
>CAZXFO010000026.1:0-4056 GCA_964639745.1 uncultured Coxiellaceae bacterium
TAATGCGCTTGAACTAGCAATCACCCCCCATACTGCTGCATTTTTAGTTGAGCCTATTCAAGGTGAAGGCGGTATTATTCTTCCGCCAAAAGGTTATTTGAAAAAATGCGAAGAGCTTTGCCGTAAGAATAATGTGTTATTCATTTGTGACGAAGTGCAAACTGGTTTAGGGCGTACAGGGAAAATGCTAGCTCATCAGCATGAGGATGTTCAACCCGATGCGATCATTTTAGGTAAAGCGTTAGGCGGTGGCCTATTGCCTGTTTCTCTTTTCTTAGCTCGGAAAGAAGTCATGGATGTATTTCATCCTGGTGATCATGGCAGCACTTTTGGCGGCAACCCTTTAGCATCAGCTGTTGGAATTGCTGCTTTAGAAATCTTGCAGGAAGAAGGTCTGGTTGAGCGTGCGGCTGAAATGGGTGAATATCTCATGGCTCGCTTAAAGGAAATTTCCTCGCCGGTTATTAAACAAATAAGGGGTAGGGGTTTGCTAGTTGGTGTTGAAGTACATTCGAAATATTCTGCTCGTGAAATATGTTTGAAATTGCTAAGCCAAGGTGTCTTAACGAAAGATACCCATAAAACAGTGGTGCGCTTGGCGCCGCCTCTCATTATTACACGTGAGCAAATTGACGATGTGGTTAGCAAAATTAGGCAAGTGTTTGACGAGATGAGTCCAGCAGCAGAAGAAGAGCCTGCCGCAGAAGAGCAAGAGACTGTTCAACAGACAGGTCGGCCTTCAACTGAAAGCAATAGTAGCTGAGTTGTGTTTTAGAGTTCAATTTGCAGGAAAAATAAATGAAAAAAAGTTGGTTAGTTGCATTATGGTTTGCCTCATTTGCATCTTTTGCTGCTTCAGAGTTACCCTCTAGACCGCTTTCAGCTTCAGTTGAGCAAGTTAAGCAGCTTGCTGAAGCTGAGATCGATTTCAAGACTAAGAATTATGTCAAAGCAGCTGCGTCATACCGTAAATTAGCTGAAAAAGGTGATGTTTTTGCTCAATACCAAATGGGCTATTTATATTTAAATGGTTTGGGTATACCGCATGATGAGAAACAAGCCTTTGAATGGTTTGAAAAGGCAGCTAATCAGGGCTTGCCAGAAGCCAAATTTGCTTTGGGGTTAATGTACTATCATAGTATTTATGTTTCACAAGATTTAGATCAAGCTGTAGGTTTATTCCGCGAAGGCGCCACTTCTGAAAATGACCAACTCATATCGCCGCAAGCTGCTTACATGATGGGTTATCTATATAGCACAGGCTACGGTGTTACTAAAGATTTAGCCCAAGCTCAGCGCTATTATAATTTAGGTGCATCTTTAGGTTTAGCCAAGGCGCAATATAATCTTGCCCTGTTAGAATATACTGGTAGCAATAATGGTACTCATATACCGCAAGACTATAATAAAGCGCTTAGTTACTTTCAACTCGCAGCTAACCAGAAAATGCCAAAAGCAGCGTTCATGGAAGCGTTAATGTATAGCCTGGGGCAAGGTACCGCTGTCGATAAAAAACAAGCAGTTTCCTGGTATGCAGAAGCTGCAACCGCAGGTTTAGACGTGGCTTTATATAATTTAGGTGTTATGTATTATTCAGGTGATGGTGTGCCGGCTAATCTGCCGTTTGCTATTCAGCTAATAACTAAAGCTGCCAATAGCGGCTTGCCCGCCGCAGAGTATTTAATGGGCTTTTTTGCTGTGAATGGAATAGGTATGAAGGCTGATCCTCATATTGGTTTGCAGTGGTATCAAAAGGCAGCGCAACAAGGATATGGCGAAGCGCAATTTGCTTTAGGGTATTACTATTA
Source organism: uncultured Coxiellaceae bacterium (assembly GCA_964639745.1). Lineage (GTDB taxonomy): Bacteria > Pseudomonadota > Gammaproteobacteria > DSM-16500 > DSM-16500 > JABDGC01. Next base: position 1,809 of record CAZXFO010000026.1, read on the forward strand.
TAAAGGCGTCAATGTAGAGCAAGATAACCGACAAGCCATGACTTGGTTTTTCTCAGCTGCAAAGTCGGGCATTGTTAATGCGCAGTATATGTTAGGGCTTTTTTACCAACAAGGTTTGGGTGTTTCCAAAGATGCCAAAATTGCAGCCTATTGGTATAACCAAGCAGCTATGCAGAACATGGAGAGTGCTCAGCTCATGTTGGGTTTAATGTATGCACAAGGCGAAGGCGTGCCACAAGACAATAAAATGGCTTATGCCTGGTTTGATGTTGCTTCTCGATCCACTGTACCTGATTTTCACGCTTCGGTTGAGCGAGTGCTGAATGAGGTGGCCCATAAAATGGGCCCCGCAGAGATTGAGATGGCGAAAAGGATGTCTCAGCAGATTCAGCAGCGCATCGTCGGATAATTACTTATCAGTGACTAGCCAAGTGGTCTCTACTTCAAATTCCCTAGCAAGTTGGCTCAACACAAGATCATCTGGCAGCTGGTAGCCTTCTAACATCATGCGAGTTTGTTGGCGTGAGATGTGAAGCATTTTGCTGAGAATGGCAGAACGATCACGAGTATCGCTAGGCACTCCCATTTCATCCAAGCACTTGTTTAAACGTTTTGCAAAGTTTTTAATTTTCCCTGTTTGCAGCATAGCTATCCTCCTGACGACTAATGCGCTGTATTAGGCAGTATACTTAACTAAAATTAAATCCAGCAATGAGTGAAAACCCTAATGAAATTAGGGGTATTAAGAACTGGTACGCAAACTGGGATGAATTTCGATTTCAAATGGTTGTGTGACTTCACGGCCACCCGTGCCACCATGAGCATAGTGCCAATATTCTTTAGGGTGTGGTTCAAAACCAAATTGAGTCATTGCATTTAATAAAATTTGGCGGTGTTCATAAGCTGCTTTACCAATTTTATCAGGGCCTGCGCTATGGTGTGACTCTTCACCCATGAAATCAAAAATGCTACCCATCTCTAAAAAATGATTGTCGGTTAGACTGATGAGAACAACATCAACGGTGTTGCCATAACAATGATTAGAATCTTCCGCGATATAGTTTTCAGCAAACAAGCGTTTCTTTTCTAGCATAGGGTAGTGTAGAGCTTTTTTTTCTAATTCAAATTCATTTAATGGTTCAGCTGCTGCCCAACGCATGAAATGTCTCACTGCTTGTTTAGGACGATAAGAATCATGAATAAATAGGCCGAAATTCTTAGTTTTAATTAAATGATTTTGCACGTTACATAAAGCATGCGCTGCTTTAGGAGTCATTAGACAAATGTCTAAAGCATCCGGGTGATAGCCATCGAGGATTTGGCCAGTAAGGTTATCCTTTGTAGCATATGCCAATTTACCTTGAATAGGTTGCGGGCATTGAATTTGTGATAGAGCTATCACGTCGATTAGTCTGGTCATGAGTAAAATCCCTATTTTGCAATGCGCTGTTAATGTTGTTAGATATGTCAGGCGTGTTATTACTGCGATTCACCTTGGTTAAATCAATGTCAAGCCGATCAGCAATTTTACCTGTAGTATTTTCGTTTGTTTGACCAAGTAATTTATCATTTACATAAGCAGCACAAGATTTTTTAAATTGATTTAAATTAGCCAGGATAAACGCAGCTTGAACAGCCATTAATAAAGCGCCTAGGGCTGGGTTCACCACAAAGCCCAAACCTACTAATAGGCCAGCCATTATCAAAACGGTCGTTAAATTGTAGACAATACTGATAGCCATGTTTTGTTTGATGTTTCTTACTGTTTGATTAGCTATGTGGAATAGATTTAATAGCGGCTTTAACGTTAAATTATTGTTGTCAGTTTTATTTATAACGATATCGGCTTCTTGCTTAGTGACATCATGACTGGCATGTGAATCGACTGCGATACCTAAAAAGCTTGCCTTAATGGCTGCAGTGTCATTGGCAGCATCACCTACCATGGCGACTTTTCGGTGTTTTTCAAGCAGCTTAATGTATTCCGTTTTAGAAGATCCATTAGGAGAACCTTGATTAACCGCGACACAGTTTGCTTTCACATGATCTCGGTTAATGCCGAGTTTGTCAGCAAAGCGATGAGCAATTTTTTCGCCTGCCCCTGTGCAAATATGGACTTGTTTGCCCATATCTTGTAATTCTTTTATAGTTTCTATTGCATCTAAGCGTAATGGATCATTAAGCAACAAATAACCTATAATTTTTCCATTTTGGGCAAAATAAACAACATCGTCGAGTTCATTTTTCT
>CAZXFO010000027.1:0-3908 GCA_964639745.1 uncultured Coxiellaceae bacterium
CTTTCAAATCGTTGTAACCAATATTAGGATGATGCTGAGTGGATAAAACAATGGTTTCCACGCCGACAGGCTTATTATCAACATAACGAAAAGTAATCTGGCTTTTAGCATCGGGGCGCAACCAGCTTAAGGTATTATTCTTGCGAAGTTGAGCTTGGCGCTTAACTAATTCGTGAGCATAAAAAATGGGGGCCGGCATTAAGGCTGGTGTTTCATTGGTAGCGTAACCAAACATTAACCCCTGGTCTCCAGCGCCCTGCTCTTCACTTTTTTCACGATCGACGCCTTGAGCAATATCAGAAGATTGCTTGCCAATGGCAGTCATCACTGCACATGAAGCCCAATCAAAGCCCATATCAGAGCTATCATAACCAATATCTTTAATGACATTACGAGTCAGCTGCTCAACATCAACCCAGGCACTCGTTGTTACTTCTCCACCCACTAAAACCATACCGGTTTTAACAAAGGTTTCACAAGCCACTCGGGATCTTTTATCTTCGGCCAACATTGCATCTAAAATAGCATCCGAAATTTGATCAGCGATTTTATCAGGGTGTCCTTCTGAAACAGATTCAGATGTGAATAAGTATTCATTGTGTAAATGCATAACTAACGTCCCTCAGATCCTAGTATTATTGGAGAATAATACTATATTTTCAGGAAATAAAAACAAAAAAATAACAAGAAAGCTACGTTAAGAAGAGGGAATGAAGATAACGCAAGATAGGCGGTTTAGTTAAAATTATGCCTTATAATCAATACTAAATGCGCATCAAGGCTACAGCAGTATCTGATTCAAACCTAGGCATTACTGTTCTTTCTTTAGTACGATCGAAAACAATTTCACCACTATCATGGACCAAAACACCTTGATTGAATTTATCAGCTCTTTCATAGATGCTCTTTTTCATTTTACGAATCACATTATTTAATCCTTCACGTAAGTTGGAGTAACTCGTGATGATCTTATTGCGTAAAGGCACGAGATTCATAAGAGGTGTTAACTGATATCTATTCGCTATAGTGCAGTCTGCACCTTGGTTCAGCAATAACTCCATTACCGCAATTTTCTTAGTGAGGGGATGGCCAGATGGCTGGGCTACTAAATTTAAGGGGGTATTTCCATCGCAATCCATAGGGTCTACCCAGGCATCTGCGGCTTTTAATAAATAGGAAACAATGTGAGCATGAGCATTTTCGGCTGCACGGTGCAAAGCGGTGCGCTTTGATTCAGGACCAGCAGCATTGATTTGAACTTTAAACTCTTTATGTAATCTTTTTACAGTTTGCAAATCGCCATCAAAGGCGGCTTGGCGCAATTCAGCTTGGAGTAGTAATTCTGCTTTGGAAGCCTCAACAATACGCTTTTGAGCTTGTTGCAATTCAAGCATCCACAAAGCTGTGGCTGTAGCCACTAATCGCAAAGCAAGATTGGATTGAGCTGCTTGAATTAAATAGGATTCAGTTATAGAACTTTGGGTTTGGTGTACATCAACCATTTGACGTAGAATCATCCTTGTTACCTCCGCTAACACAGCCTTCCTGACTGTTCGGGAAAATATTGTATAGTAAAATTAAACAAGAATAAACACATATTAAGAAAGGTTATATTAATGAGGCACTTATGGCCAATTTTTCCTTAGATAACAACCTGGCAGCTTTTCAAATTCGAGCTTTTCAGCCCGGAACCATACAGGTTAATGACCAGATAATAACAAAGAGTTTAATTATCTCCGCTCAACAACTCATAACAGAATGGCCGCCCCAGCACGCCCAGGAGATCACTTCTCAACATCTGGCCGTAGCAGCTGCATTAGAACCTGAAATTATTTTAATAGGCACAGGTAGCCAGCAACTATTTTTACCCTTAGAAATTTATGGTGAATATATCAATAAAGGCATAGGCATTGAGATTATGAATAGTGCTGCTGCCTGCCGCACTTTTAATGCTTTAACTGCGGAAAATCGCAATGTGGTAGCAGCAATCATTCTGACTTAAATCAATGATCAACTTCTCTTTCAGCTGAGTCTTCGCTGAGCCTAGGAAAAACTCTTGCGGTCTTAACTCGATTAGCGCGCACTTCAACGATTTCAACAGGATGTTTATCTATTAAAAGCCCTGTACCTTTTTTAGGTAAAGCTTCTAAATACTCCGTAATTAAACCATTAAGGGTACGCGGCCCTTTTACTGGAAGCTCCCATTGCACGAATCGGTTAAATTCCCGCACCGGAACCATACCATCCACCAAATAGCTACCGTCTGCCTGCCTCCTAATCATCTTATCAAGATCAGTAATACCGATAGTAAATTCGCCAACAATTTCTTCTAAAATATCATCCAAAGTCAATGAGCCCAGGATCTCGCCGTATTCATCGACCACAAATGCAACTTTCTCGTGTTTATCCTGAAAATTATGAAGCTGCACATTCAGCGCAGTTTCTTCAGGAATAAAATAAGGTTGGTGCAAAATACTTAATAATTTCTCTTGGTCTAATTCTTTTTTTGCCAACAAAAATGCCGCTAGATCTTTAGCATGCAGCACGCCAACTAATTGGTTAATAGTTTCGCGATAAACCGGCACCCAATCTCTTCTTAATTTCGCTAATTGATAATAAATTTGTGGCCATGGCTGGTTCAAATCAATGCCTTGCAGCTGATAGCGAGGAATCATAGCATCATTAACTGTCAGTTTATTTAAATCTAAAATACCCAAAAGCATGGCTTGATAACGCTGCGGCACCTTACCGGCTGTTTCATAAACGATAGTACGCAATTCGTCATGACTTAATGCATCGATAGCAGACTTTTTAATTTTCACCCCTAGAATACGCAACAAGCTATTGGATAACATATTGATAAACCAAATCAGCGGATAGAAGATTTGGCGCAAAACATAAATAGGAAACGCTATTATTTTTGCAACGCTTTCTGGATAAAGCGCAGCTAATGTTTTAGGTGCAGCTTCACAAAACACCAGAAAAACGAGAGTTAGAACGGTAGTAGTAATAAAAACGCCTTCTTCACCCCAAATGCGCACGCTAATAATGGTTGCAATTGCAGAGCCGATAACATTAGCCAGGGTACTGCCAACTAACACCACCCCCAATAATCGATCTGGTCGTTTTATCAACTTAAGAATGAGTATTGCAGCACGCTTTTTTAAACGAGCTTGATGGCGCAACCGATAACGGTTTAAAGCCATTAATGATGTTTCAGCACACGAGAAGAAAGCTGCAAGAATGATGAGGAATACTAATATTGTTGTTAATATAGCTATATTACTAGCGTTCAAAATATGTCCCTTCTAGTCATTTTGAATAATCCAAGAAAAACAGTAAGCTGCAACTATCAAAATATCAAGATACTCTATAATACGCCAACTTACTATTTTCATATATTCAAACGCTTAAGTGAAATAATATTACATACAGCCTTCATCCTGTTATAAAACCGCATCATCCGGTATACTCTTGCCACAAACTTTAATAGACGGTAAGACATATGTTTACAAATCTCTCAGAACGCTTAAATCGAGTAATTAAAAATCTGAGCGGCCAAGGTCGTCTCACTGAAGATAATATTAAAGAAACCTTGCGCGACATACGCATGGCGTTGCTAGAAGCAGATGTTGCCTTACCCGTAGTCAAAGACATTATTGAGCATGTTCAACAAAAAGCCTTAGGCACAGAAGTGATTGGCAGCCTGACGCCTGGCCAAGCCTTTATCAAAGTTGTTAATGACGAATTAATCGCGCTAATGGGTGAATCCTGCGCAGAGCTTAATCTCCAAACCTCACCACCAGCCGTCATTCTTATGGCTGGTCTACAAGGTGCTGGTAAGACCACTACCGTTGCCAAGTTAGCTCGTTGGTTGCAACAAAACAAAAAGAAATCTGTTTTAGTCG
>CAZXFO010000028.1:0-1610 GCA_964639745.1 uncultured Coxiellaceae bacterium
ATTTCGTATCGCTCAACGCTCTTTAGAATTTCATCACGGGCAGCATCAATACCTTCCCATCCATCTACTTTAACCCATTTACCCTTTTCCAAATCTTTATAATGTTGGAAAAAGTGTTCTATGGATTTTAGTAATTCTTCACCTAGGTCTTCAGGTTTAGTCACATTTTGATATATAGGTGTCAACTTGCTAACGGGTACAGCCAAAACCTTAGCGTCTTTACCGGACTCATCAGTCATACGCAGCAAGCCGATCGGTCGGCAGCGTATGGATACCCCAGGAAAAAGAGGGTATGGGGCAACTACCAAAACATCCGTTGGATCGCCATCTTCTGAAAGGGTGTGAGGAATGAAACCATAATCACAAGGGTAGTACATACATGTGGATAAAAAACGATCTACGGCAACCATACCTGATTTTTTGTCTACTTCGTACTTTACCGGGTTATTACGGGATGGTATTTCAATTACTACATTAAAATCATCAGGCAATGCACGGCCTGCAGGAAGTTGATCTAAATTCATAGCGCTCACCATACTAATTTGTCCAAGCGAGAAGGTACTGACTATACGCCTTGCTTGTCAAGGTTTATCCAGATGAAATCCATGACAGGATAACCAATATTCGCTAGACTACTGCCATCATAATATTATGAGGCGGGATTATGGATTGTTTATTTTGTAAAATCATTAATGGTGAAATACCTGCAACTATCATCTATCGTGACGATTTTGTTATCGCCTTTAATGACATTAATCCACAAGCACCGCAACATAAGCTCATTGTGCCGCATAAACATATTGCAACGCTCAATGACCTTCATCCTGAAGATAATGATCTGCTCGGCCATATGATCCAAACAGCAAAAATGTTGGCCAAGCAATTCGATATTGATGAAAGTGGTTATAGATTAGTGTTTAACTGCCAAGAAGGTGCTGGGCAAAGCGTATTCCATATTCATATGCACTTGCTTGGTGGACGAGAATTCAGCTGGCCTCCAGGATAAATAAAATGGAAGAATCTTATAAAAAAATCATACAAGAATTAGGTGAGGATCTGCAGCGCGATGGTTTGCGTGACACTCCTAAACGTGCAGCTAAGGCCATGCAATTTTTAACCCATGGCTATTGTCTTACTGTGGAAGAGATCGTCAATGGCGCTTTGTTCGAATCTGATTCTGATGAAATGATAATCGTCAAAGACATTGAACTTTACTCTTTATGCGAACATCATTTGCTGCCATTTATTGGGAAATGCCACGTCGCTTATATCCCAACTGGAAAAATTATTGGTTTATCTAAAATTGCGCGGCTGGTTGATATGTTTGCTAGAAGATTACAAGTGCAAGAACGGTTAACAAAAGAAATTGCTGAAACAGTTCTAGAAATAACTCAAGCTAGTGGGGTGGGGGTTGTTATAGAAGCAAAACATCTTTGCATGATGATGAGAGGTGTAGAAAAGCAAAACTCGGTGATGACCACCTCAGTTATGTTGGGAGACTTTAGAGAAGACCGGGCAACACGGTCAGAGTTTTTAAACTTAGTAAAAAACTCGTAAAACCTCCTAACATAAAGATTTATTACTTTTTCTTACGGCCACCACCGGTTTGC
>CAZXFO010000029.1:0-2869 GCA_964639745.1 uncultured Coxiellaceae bacterium
TGGTAGAGCCCCGGATTGTGATTCCGGTTGTCGCGGGTTCGATCCCCGTCGTTCACCCCATTATCTTTCCTATGTGGGGCTGTTAGCTCAGTTGGTAGAGCAGTTGACTCTTAATCAATAGGTCGTTGGTTCGATCCCAACACGGCCCACCATTTCCTCATCTTGCCCCAAGAATGCTTGAAGTAGTTCTCTAAGCTAAAATAAATGGCATGTACCACTATTGGTTGTTTTGCTTGTTAGTGAATCAAATCCACTAGAAAATAAGCAATTCTATAGCCTTAATGATAGTTGAATAGGTAAATATCTTAGATAATAAATTAGAGTAGGCTGCTGTTTTATTCTGCAACCTGCTTGTAAATAGGTTTATAAGGCTTCAAGGGGTTATAATGAAGTAAGAGCAGGGTGTTAGGTTTAAGTTATGCATTTTGCTTTAGTTTTAATTAATATTTGTACAATTTTTGATTAACTTTTACTGTTATTGTCTGAGCAACTAAGCTATATTTTTCAACGCTTATCGCAAATGCCGCAAAACCATTTGTCCGAAAAAGCCATGTGACCATTTTAACGAAGTGGTCTTGAAACTGGCAATACTGAGAATATCTAACAATAATAAAAATCCGTAAGAAGACCTGAATAGGTATTAATAGAAGCTTGTGAAGAATTTTACAAGCAAGTAAGGTGCTTGGAGCATTTATGGAGAAGATGATAGAAAGGTTGTTAGCAAGAAAAATTGATGCTGATCTTAAGACATTAAGACAGATCATGGATGAGACTATTTGTAATTATTTCAATGTTCTGGGCAACGAGCAGCCTATGAACATTTATCCTGCATTTTTAAGAGAAATTGAGCGTCCTTTATTAGAGGCTTTAATTATTTATACAAACTTTAGCCAAATAAAAATGTCCGAAATTTTGGGTATTTCCATCGGAACTCTGCGTAAGAAGCTTAAAAAATATGGGTTATTAAATTGCAAACTACAGCAGAATTGGGTTTGGACTAATTAAGCAAATTTATTTACAGTTTACGTTAACTGGTTAACGAATTGACTAATAGTTCTCACCAAAGAATCTGTGGCAGTTTTAGCAGCTTTGGATATACGGTCCAAAAAAATAAAACCATGCACCATCCCTTCGTAACATTGATAATCGAATAAATTGCCTACCTTCTTTAAATTTTTAGCAAAAGCTTTACCTTCATCTACTAAAACATCGCATTCTGCTGTAGCTACTAGGCTAAGTGGAAATGAAGCATAGTCTTTTGCATAAATCGGCGAGAGGTAAGCAATATTTTCTGGTATAACATGAGGAAGATATTGCTGCCAAAAAAACTTGATTAAGGACTTTGGAAGTGACAATAAGTCATTTTTATCAAAAGAATCTGAGCTCATCTTAAAATCTAGCATGGGCCAAAGTAAAATCTGTCCAGCAAAGATGTCTTGTCCACGGTCATAGGCTAGAAGGGTAGTTGCTGCTGCCAAGCATCCTCCCGCGCTATCTCCTGCTATAAAGATTTTTTTAGGATTTAGATTTAATTTACTGCTATTAGCTTTGAGCCATACGGCAGCAGCATAACAATCTTCAAGCGGAATAGGATAACGAGATTCGGGAGCTAAACTATAATCAACACTAATTACAGCCGCCTGGGAAGCAATGGTAATATCTATACAAAACGGGTCGTAGTGATCAAGCGAACCTGAGACAAAGCCTCCTCCATGTAAATATACGATACAGGGCAGTGTAGTGGTTTGATTAGACGGCCTATAGATACGTACATTTATTGATTTTTTGTTATCTATGATAATTTCATTATGAATAGCAACATCAGGATGATATGAAACAGGGCGCGGCCTAAAGCCCTCATAAGAAAAGTTGCGGATCTCAGTGATAGATGCATCGCCTAGTTTGGGAAAATGCATCTTTTGTAATTGGTTTATATAATGCAAAATTTCAGGATGTAAAGGCATTCCTATAAGCACCTATAAGTCGAACTGTGTTGTACCTCGTTAATAGCGTCTTGTACTGGCTTTAAATTGCTTAAATTTTTAGACTTGCCCCAAAACAAAAATTGTTCACCTATAGATATAGCAAGCGGCGGGTTTTTCTGGCTAGTTTTATTTATTAGAGAAATTACTTTAGGGATGGAGATTTTATTTTGTCGCAATAAGCCACCGGAGGCTGTTGTAATAATCGATGGAAATGGTGAATAGCCGATTTTATATTTATTTTCTTGTAAATGTCTTTTGGTAACCATAACGGCATAAGCTTTGCTAGTGGTACTATCGAAAACTACGAAAGAGGAAGACCCATTCGTCCAGCCGCCATGACCAAAAAGAATATGTGAATTGTCTTTGGGAGATTTAATATCAAATTTACCATCTTGATAAGTAAATTTTTCCATACCCATGCCACCGTGGGCCATCCAAGTAAAAAATACGCCCCCGCGTCTTTTTACTTCATATTGATTAAGTGTTATGGAAGCTTTAACTTGATCAATCATATCGCTGTTGATGAAGTCGGGATTATTAAAGAAACTCCAGATAAACTTTACACAATCGCTCGGTGTACTCCAAAAGCAGATGGCACCAAACATATACATATGGTCAGCTTTAATACCCTTTGAGTTAACATTTTGTCCATGGGCAAGGTTTATCTTCTTGTAGGAATTAGCATCCATATAATGAGTATTGGCTAGTTTTAATGGTACTTGAATGAGCTCTTTATAGAGATTGGCTATAGTTTTACCGGTGGCTGCTTCTAGCGCATAGGCAAGTACAATATAATTTACATTGGCATAATATAGTTCATCAATATTGCCTTTCAAAATAAACGTATCTAATGGGAAACCTTTTTTATAAATTAAATATTCTTT
>CAZXFO010000030.1:0-2007 GCA_964639745.1 uncultured Coxiellaceae bacterium
GGTTTTTATATGAATGGCTACAACAAGAAGTCTTAAAACAGCTACCTGATATAACTAAAGGAAATTTAGTTGACGCTTTGGACACTAACTTACAATACCCCGGCCCCTCACGAACCTCTAAAAGACATGGTGTACGAAATAACTTACCTGGCGAACCTGCGTTTTGTCCATTAATTCGAAAAACTGAAGCTCTTGAAAATTTCATTAATTCGAACCTAAGTGAAAAAGCAAAAAAACTTATGGGTAATATTCACCCCGACGTTTTAATGCGTGCTGCGTCGTTTTTGCTATTAAAGGATTCAAAAGCTTCTTATTCAATTGAAGGTGAAATACCTCCACAAACTCGAGCGGAAAGATGGGCAAAAGCTATCGGTCAAGCTGGAACGCATCCTCTTTCGGACGATGAATTTTTAAGGCTACAAGAAATCATTATTTCTGATTTTAGATTTATTCACTTTGGCTATCGTAATGAAGGCGGATTCGTTGGAGAGCATGATAGAGCTACCGGCATGCCTATTCCTGATCATATCTCTGCAAGCCCTCAAGATTTACCTTCCCTGATGAATGGTCTAATTGAAGCTAATAAACTACTAAAAAATAGCAAGATGGATCCTGTATTAGCAGCAACAATTATTGCTTTTGGCTTTGTCTTTGTACACCCATTTGAAGACGGCAATGGGCGTATACATCGTTATTTAATTCATCATGTACTAGCAGAAAAAAAATTTACTGATTTAAATATTATATTTCCAATTTCAGCAGTAATTTACGACCGTATTACTGAATATAGAATAGCCCTTGAAGCTTATTCACAACCACGCCTTCCTCTTATCCAATGGCGACCAACAAAAAGCAATAATGTGGAAGTCATTAATAATACAATTAATTTGTATCGGTATTTCGATGCAACAACGCAAGCTGAATTTCTATATTCATGTATACAAGAAACCATTGAGAAAACTTTACCTTTAGAAATAAATTACCTAGAAAAATATGATGCAATGAAGGTGTTTATACAAAATTATTTAGATATGCCCGACAGGCTAGTTGATCTTTTGATTAGATTTCTACAGCAAGAAAAAGGGATATTATCAAAAAGAGCGCAAAAAAAAGAATTTAATTCTCTAACTAAAGAAGAAATAGAAACACTCGAAAAAAAATATGCAGAAATTTTTACAAAAATATTCTAAGCTTACTTTTATAATAATCTTAATTTTATTAACCCTAATATGGTTTTATATAGGTAATACCAGCTCACAAAAGAAATTTTTAAAATACTTTAAAAACTATGATGCCTGCTTCTTACTTTATGACCTCAATCAGCAGAAAATAATAATTGAATATAACCCCCATCGCCGCTGCAGCGAACGGATTGCGCCAGATTCTACGTTCAAGGTTCCATTATCATTAATGGCTTTTGATCAAGGCATAATTAATCAAAATACCCTTTTCAAATGGGATGGAAATAAAGCCAGCACCGCGGAATGGAATCAAAATCAAAATCCTACTAGTTGGATAAAGTATTCAGTAGTTTGGGTCTCACAACAACTCACATTGCAACTGGGTTACAAACAGATTAAAAATTATTTAGCTGATTTTAAATACGGCAATCAAGATTTCAGTGGAGACCCAGGTAAAAATAATGGGCTTACTTTTGCTTGGTTAAGCAGCAGCTTAAAAATATCTGCCCTCGAGCAACTTGCATTTTTAAAAGCAATGCTTACTCATAAGTTAGATATCAGCGATCAAGCCATAGCAAATACCAAAACCAATATGTATCTGGGCAAGTTAAGTAATGGAGCAGATTGTTACGGTAAAACAGGCTCAGGCCGCCATGGCCGCAATGAAAGACTATCAAACCCTAGCCTGCTTCGTGACGGCTGGTTTATAGGTTTTATCGAGAAAGGGGAGCATCAATATATTTTCGTCAGCAATCTTACTGATAAAGTTCCCCAACCCTCAATTAAAAATGGCAGCTTGCAACCTTATGGTAGCCAGGTGTTAAAA
>CAZXFO010000031.1:0-18954 GCA_964639745.1 uncultured Coxiellaceae bacterium
GGTTCTAGTGCCATATTTGGTCTCGCCTTTTGGCCGTACCGAAACGTTTGCATCACAGCGAAAAGAACCTTCTTGCATGTTGCCGTCACAAATACCTAAATAACGGACTAAGCTATGCAGTGTTTTTAAATAAGCGACCGCTTCTTTTGCAGAGCGCATATCAGGCTCTGAAACAATTTCTAAAAGTGGAGTGCCTGCACGGTTTAAATCAATGCCGCTTAAATCCATAAAATCTTCATGTAAAGATTTGCCTGCATCTTCTTCCAAGTGAGCACGAATAATATTAATACGTTTTTCGGTCTTATCGTCTAATGTAATATCCAAATAGCCTGGTCCAACTATAGGTATTTCGTATTGGCTAATTTGGTAGCCTTTGGGTAAATCAGGATAAAAATAATTTTTGCGAGCAAAAACAGATTGACGAGAAATTTCAGCATGAATGCCTAAGCCAAATTTAATAGCCATAAACACAGCTTCTTTGTTTAATACTGGCAAAACACCTGGAAAGCCAAGATCAATAGCGCAGGCTTGGGTGTTTGGTTCCGCGCCGAACTGGGTGGCAGCACCAGAAAAGATTTTGCTTTTGGTTTGCAATTGAGCGTGTATTTCAAGCCCTATAACGGGTTCCCATTCCATCTTTTATCCCCTTTAGATTAAAGACTTGGCGTACGTTTATGCCAATCTGTTACTTGTTGATAAGCATGGGCAACGTTAAGTAAACGTGCTTCTTCAAAATAATTCCCAATGAGTTGCATACCAATCGGCAAGTGGCCGTTAAACCCTGCTGGTAAAGAAAGTCCAGGTAATCCAGCCAGATTTACCGAAATGGTGTAAATATCGGATAGATACATGCTTAATGGGTCATTAGTTTTTTCACCAAACTTAAAGGCGGGTGAGGGAGTGGTAGGCCCCAAAATGATATCGACTTCTTTAAAGGCTTTAATAAAATCTTCCCGTATTAAGCTTCTTAATTGTTGTGCTTTAATGTAATAGGCGTCATAGTAGCCTGCTGATAAAGCATATGTACCAATCATGATTCGGCGCTTAACTTCGCTGCCAAAACCTTCACTGCGAGTACGCTTATATAGATCTTCAAGATTAACAGGATTTTCACAGCGATAGCCGTAACGTACACCATCATAGCGAGCTAAATTGGAGGAGCATTCAGCAGGAGCAATCACGTAATAAGCAGGAATAGAAAGTTTAGAGCTGGGTAAGCTAATTTCTTTAAACTGTGCTCCTAACTTTTCATATTCTTTAATGGCTGCTTCCATTTTAGCGGCAATTTCTTTATCTAAATCTGAAAAATATTCTTTAGGTAAGCCAATGCGTAATCCCTGCAAAGAATTATTTAGAGTGGCAGTATAGTCAGGCACCGGCAAGTCGACGCAAGTTGAATCGCGTTCATCAAATCCTGCCATAACATTTAATAGCATGGCTGTATCTTCAGCAGTTCGAGCGAAAGGACCGCCTTGATCTAAGCTTGAGGCAAATGCGATCATGCCATAACGGGATACGCGACCATAAGTTGGTTTTAAGCCAGTTATTCCACACAGTGCAGCAGGTTGGCGTATAGAGCCGCCAGTATCCGTGCCAGTTGCGCCTGGGGCTAAGTTAGCTGCAACAGCAGCGGCTGAACCGCCGGAAGAGCCACCGGGGACATATGCTTTATCCCATGGATTTTTAACAGGGCCGTAATAGCTATTTTCATTAGATGACCCCATCGCAAATTCATCCATATTGGTTTTGCCGAGGAGAACAGTTCCTGCTTCTTTGAACTTGCTAATGACGGTTGCATCATAAGGCGCAATAAAATTGTCTAGCATTTTAGATCCGCAGGAGGTTTTAATACCCTTAGTGCAAAAGATATCTTTTTGAGCGATAGGGATGCCTATAAGCGGGCCTGCTTTACCACTTGCACGTTGTTCATCAGCGTGTCGCGCATTGGCTAACGCTACTTCGGGTGTGACAGTGATGAATGAATTCAATTCTTTATCAAATTTCTGAATGCGGTCTAGATAAAATTGAGTTAACTCTAAGCTTGAAATTTTTTTCGCTGCTAAATCTTTGGAAAGTTCAGCGATTGTTTTAAGGGAAATATCTGACATGATTACGCTTCCTCTATCACTTTTGGTACGAGATAAAGTCCCGCTTTTACCTCTGGGGCAATGGATTGGAATAACTCACGTTGGTCTGGTTCTTTAACTTCGTCAGTGCGTAGACGCTGAGGGAGGTCTAAAGGATGCGCCACTGGGTTGACATTGGAGGTGTCCACTTCATTCATGCATGCAACGAATTCTAAGATATTGGAAAGTTGCGGCGTATAGTAATTAATGTCATCTTCTGACAAGTTTAAACGCGCTAAATGGGCAATTTTTTTAACCTCTTCAGGGGTCAAAGACATAGTTAAACTCCTGTATATTAAGGGAAGCGATTATACCTCAGGCTACATGACTAAGCAGCATTTTTCAGCTTCTAGATCGTTATCATCTTTCCCACTCTTTAATGAGTCGTAAAGCAGCTGAATTTCAGAGTCAGCTGTTTCAAATTGCTGTAGAGTCCTTAATTGCTGCCATTCCGCAAAGGTTAATGGTCTTACCTGAGAGTTATTTGTCTTTTGGCTTTGAAATAATTTTGCTGGATTAGGTTTAATTGTAAGGTCACGCTTAGGTTGAGCAGAAGCTATAGACTCCTGACTAAAATATAGAGTATTTTGCCCTAGGCTGCATGGGTCAGATAAATGGCTGGTCTCTCGGGGTGGTGTAACGATGATTTTCAATGGGATTTGGTCACTTTTTGTTCTTGTTTCGCCATTTTTCGAAGAAGGTTTATGTTCCTGGCTATCTCTACTACTTTTCATAAATTTCCATATGGTTACTGGTCAAAAATTGTTTATCCAAACCCCTGGATATTAAACTAGATGTAGCGAAAAAAACAAAACTTCTCTTTGCTTAATCGGCCGGATTGTTTAAAATCGCCGAGTGCGACTGCTTTTCCAAAGGATACCCAAATGTTTAAAAAATTACGTGGAATGTTTTCTAGCGATTTATCGATCGATCTCGGTACCGCAAATACTCTTATATATGTCCGTGGCAGAGGAATTATTTTAAATGAGCCTTCTGTTGTGGCTATTCGTCAAAACGGTCAAAGCAACGGCCAGAAGCACGTTGCTGCAGTCGGCAGCGAGGCTAAGCTGATGTTAGGACGCACACCAGAGAATATTGTTGCAATTCGTCCTATGAAAGATGGTGTTATTGCTGATTTTTACGTCACTGAAAAAATGTTACAGCATTTTATTCATAAAGTGCATGGTAATCGTTTCTTACGTCCAAGTCCTAGAGTTTTGGTTAGCGTTCCTTGCGGATCAACTCAGGTTGAGCGCCGTGCTATCCGTGAATCTGCTATTAGTGCTGGTGCCCGTGAAGTTTTCTTACTTGAAGAACCAATGGCAGCTGCCATGGGTGCAGGTTTGCCTGTGCACGAACCTCGTGGTTCTATGGTTGTAGATATCGGTGGTGGTACCACTGAAGTTGCGATTATCTCACTTAACGGCATTGTCTATTCGTCATCCGTGCGTATTGGTGGTGATAGATTCGATGAGGCTATTGTAAGCTATGTACGCCGAAACTATGGTGTGTTAATTGGTGAATCGACTGCTGAAAAAATTAAACATCAGATCGGTTTAGCTTATCCCACCAGTGAAGTGCTTGAAATGGAAGTGCGCGGTAGAAACCTTGCTGAAGGTGTGCCTCGTAGCTTTACTATTAATAGCAATGAAATTTTGGAAGCCTTACAAGAGCCTTTATCAGGCATTATTAGTACTGTCCGTGCTGCTCTTGAACAAACTCCACCTGAGCTAGCTGCAGATATTGCAGAAAGAGGAATGGTGTTAACCGGGGGTGGTGCTTTGTTGCGTAATATAGATCGATTATTTATGGAAGAAACCGGCCTTCCAGTTATTGTTGCTGATGAGCCGCTTACTTGCGTTGCTCGCGGTGGCGGTAGAGCATTAGAAACAATGGATGCTGTAGGAGCCGATTTCCTATTTAGGGAATAAGGACTTTGCGTAGATCATCGATAATGAGGCCTCTGTTTTCAGCTAAGGGGTCGAATCTAGGTTGGCGCGTGTGCATATTAATGGCATGCGCTTTCGCTTTAATGGTGTTTGATAAAAATATCCCCGCAACCGAACATATCCGTACTGCTCTTTCATTACCGCTTGCGCCTTTGCAATATATAGTTAGCGCACCCATCCAGTTGATTGATAAATTGAACCAGCTAGCAAGTACCCAAGATGCGCTCAGAAAAGAAAACATTGATTTAAAAGCACAACAGCTTTTATTGAAAGCTGAATTACAACGATTAGTAGCAATTGAATCAGAAAATAATAGGCTAAAAGGGTTGCTACAATCTTCTAAACAAATCCATGGCAAAATGATAGTTGCACAACTCTTAGCAGTAAATTCAGATCTTTCAATTAGGCAAATTGTTTTAGATAAAGGCTTTCATGACGGAGTCTTTGTTGGGCAGCCTGTGTTAGACGCAAGTGGAGTAATGGGACAAGTGATGCAAGTAAGCCCTTTAACTAGCCGTGTATTATTAATTAATGACCCTAAAAGCGGCGTTGCTGTCGAGTGTGCACGTAATGGTATACGAGCTATAGCGATGGGAGATAGCTATTCAGGAAGGCTTCGTCTTGCTAATGTGCCGCACACAGCAGATATACGTAGCGGTGACATGTTTTTGACATCTGGGCTGAGCGACCGTTATCCGCCAGGTTATCCAGTGGGTAAAGTAGTTTCGGTTACCCGAGATCCAGGTAAACCATTTGCAATTATTACTTTAGAGCCCAGTGCCCGTCTTGATCAAAGTCGCCAGGTTTTGTTGGTATGGCCAAAAAGGACTTATTAATGTATCAGCAAACTACTAATGAAATGCGAAGCTGGTCGATTATAGTAGGAACTTTGTTATGTGCTATGGTTTTAACACTATTACCAATGCCAACTTGGGTTTTAGCTTTTAGGCCAGCTTGGGTCCTTTTAGTCTTAATTTTTTGGGGAATGGTGTTGCCAGGTCGTATTAGTCTGACTTTGGCCTGGATATTAGGTTTATTTTTAGATGTATTAAACGGTACGTTGTTGGGCGAACATGCTCTGGCGATGACAGCTATTATCTATTTAGTGGCACGGTTAGCCAGCCAACTATTGATGTTTACCTTATTCCAGCAGGGTATGGCGGTATTACTGCTAGTGCTTTTTTATCAATTTATTCTATTTTGTATACAAGGTTTTCTAGGCGATTTATCGGAAGGCTGGCTTTATTGGCTCCCTGCTTTTACGAGTATGTTGCTCTGGCCGTGGGTATTCATCATAATGAGGGGCTGGTACCGGCGTTTTGAAGCCTAAAGCTGGTTTGGTATAGGACCCATTATTTTGAAAGCTTTTTTTATACGAATTGTCCAAATTGCTTGGTATTTATTTGCTGCAGCACTTATAACCTCAGCAGTGCTAGTTAGTACTGCTCGTTTAATGACGCCACTTTTAAATCAACATCGTCACGAATTAGAAGATTGGGCAAGTGCTTTGCTTAAAACTCCCGTTAAAATTGATAAAATCCACGCAGATTGGCGTGGATATATTCCAGAATTCTCATTAGACCATGTAGTCACTTTTGACAAGAGCACTAATAAACCAGCTTTTGAAATTGATGAAATTAAAATTGGGTTTCGGCTATTTGCGAGTTTATGGCAACGTAAAGTAGTACTTCATGACATTATTCTTTCTGGTGCCAAGGTAACTATCCTGCAAGATGCTAAAGGTAAATACTCCATTAAAGATTTACCTGATCAACAAGAAGAAGGTTACAAGCCTTACCAATTAATCGATATTCTCGATTGGATTTTTTCCCAGCATTATTTAGCGCTAAAAAATATTGATGTCGAATTTTTGCCAGCAAAAGGTGAAAAAAGGAACGTTAGTTTTAAAAAAATAGCTTTTTGGAACGAAGGTAATGTGCATCGAGTTAATGGTAAATTTATTTTGCATCAAAAACTTCCTACTGAGATGGCTGCTCATTTAGACTGGACCGGTGATATTCACGATGTGGAGCATATTAAAGGCCAAGCTTATTTTAATTTCGAAGGTTTTTCACTACCGCAATGGTTAGAAGAAAGTAAAAAGCATATTAAAAACTCAAGCGGCTGGCAGATTAAGCAGGGTGTAGGAGCTGCTGATATTTGGTTTGATTGGGAAAATTTAGAGGTCAAGCAAGCTCAAACGGTTTTTCAATGGTACGATCTCGAACTTTATTCTGAGTTTGATAAAAAGACTTACCCAATTGAGCGCATCAGCGGTCATGTTGGATGGAGAAAGGATGGCGATAAACAAATTTTCGCGGGTGATGATTTGTTGATAGATTTTCCAGGCCACTTTTGGCCAGCTAGCACTTTTTATGTTGCTTTAACGGCTCATAACTCTAAAAAAACAAATATAGCTTTAGTGCCTGAGAATCGCTTTGCAAAAAAATTGCCTGTTACTGATATCGATGTGGAAGATTTATTTCAAAGAGCCATACTGAATGATATTCAGTTGCTAAATAAAAAATATCGATTAGAAGAGATGAGAATTGGATATTTGGATTTGCAAGATACTGTGCCATTAATTTTAGCCAATAGCGGTCTGCCAACAGAGCTACGCAAGGCATTACAAAATATTAAACCAACCGGTGCCTTGCAGAATATTACTGTGAATTGGCATGATGAATTAACTAATTATTTTGCTACATCCATTTCTGGTACTTGCAAGCAGTTATCTATACAGCCTTGGCATGGAATACCTGGGTTAACGAATTTGTCTGGAGTTGGCACCTGGAATGGTCAAAAGGGTAATTTCCGGATGGATAGTAATAGTTTTGCTATAACTATCCCGCAGCTTTTTTCTGCGCCGGTTGAGTTTGATCAAGTTACAGCTTATTTGGCGTTTAAGCGTGATGAGTTAGGTGCGTGGTGGTTTAAGACACGTAAAATGAATATAGCTAATCCTGACTTAAATCTTACTGCGGCATTTGAAACAGTGGTTCCGAAAGACGAATCACCTCGTATAAATTTGAAGGGAACATTTGCAGTTAAAAACGCGGGTCATGTTTCACATTATTTGCCGGCTACTATTATGAATAAAGACTTAACCGATTGGCTAAAGACCGCATTTATTAGTGGTGAGGCTAAAGACGGTAAGGTTATAGTGCGTGGGAAGTTTAGCGATTTTCCTTTTGTTCCCCCGGTTAGCAAAAATACTTCTTCAGCACAAAGTACTGGTGTCTTTATGGTGATTAGTAATGTTAAAGAATTAGACTTCCATTATGCACCAGGTTGGCCTTTGATTCGCCAAGCAAATGGCCAGTTAACCTTTTCAGGCCGAGCAATGAATGTTGCAATTGATTCTGCTTTTATTTTGGATGCCCCTATTGCAAAAATAACAGGAGTAATTGCAGATTTAAGTGCTGATGAACCACAGCTGATTGTGCATGGAGATATACAAACTAATTTTTCTAGAGCTTTAGAATTTATTCATCAAAGCCCTCTTGAAGATACCATTGGTAAAGATTTAGATAGCTTAAAAGTTGATGGGCCAATGAGTCTTAAGCTAGACTTAGATGTTCCGTTGATGAAGCCAGATAAAACCAAAGTGTTAGGTATAGTTGCTACTAGCAAAAGTAAATTATCTTTACCTGAATGGAATATATCATTGGATGATCTTCAAGGCGCATTTCAATTTACTGAAGAAGCTATAAGCTCTGAGCCCTTACAGGCAAAATTATGGAAAGATCCTGTATTTTTTCAATTATCAACAATTAAAGCTCAATCAGGATTACCTGCTTATGTGCAAGCTAAACTAACGGGTAAATTAAATATACCTCGTTTGGAAAATTTTTTAGATATGTCGCTATCAGATTATATTTCAGGAGTTAGCGACTACCAGCTGCTCTTAAAATTGTATCAAGGTAACACAGTTAATAATGAGTTAATCCTCACTTCCGAGCTAGAAGGTCTTACTGTAAATTTGCCGGGACCTTTTGCAAAGTTAGAAAAAGATAAACGGCCATTTATGCTTAATTTAGACCTACAAAATACTGAAAGCTGGGCAATGCAAGTGAGTTACGGCGATTTGCTTAAAGCTAAGCTTAATATTTCGAAAGAGCCAGGTATCCGAAACATTGATATAGATTGTGCTCAGCTCAAAGGTAGAGTACGGTTTGCTTACCCGTTTGATATGAAGCAGCCCATTGAGGCTCAATTGGAAAGGATTAATTTAAGCGCCAGTGATAGCAATTCAGTTTCTACTACTATCCATCCCTCTGCAATTCCTCCTTTGCGTATAAATGCTAAGCAATTTGCGTACGGTGATAAGAATCTAGGTGAGCTTACCTTAAATACTGCACCAAAATCTCATGGATTGACTATCCAAGAATTTAAGTTGTCTTCACCTGATTATATGTTTAGTTCCAATGGCCAGTGGACAGGTTCAGGTAACACACAAAAGTGCCACTTACTAGGTGTAATTGAAAGCACTCATGTTAAAAGGTTCTTGGGTAGGATAGGATGGCGCATAGCCAACTTGGTGGTAGATAAAGGGCGGGGAAGTTTTGATTTGCAGTGGCCTGGAGCTCCTTACAGCTTTAGCTTATCTACAGTAACCGGCAATGTCTTTTTTGCTTTAGAAAAAGGGCGCATTATCAATTTAACCCGTTCTAATAATAATAAGATGGATATAGGACGAATGCTGAGTTTATTTAGTTTGCAGACTATCCCAAGACGTTTAAGCGGCGATTTTAGCGACCTTTTTGAGCAGGGCTATAGTTTTGATTTCATTCGTGGTGAATTTGATCTAAGAGATGGTAATGCTTATACCAAGCGAAACATCACTGTAGATGGCCCGGTAGCCAAAGTTACTGCTTCAGGACGTATTGGCCTTTTAGCTGAAGATTTTGATTTAAACCTCACTGTATTGCCTTATGTTACCGAAAGCCTACCTGTAGTTGCTGGAGCTTTAACCTTAAATCCATTAGTCGGAGCCGCCGCTTGGGTCGTTAATAAGATGGTTTTAAGCAAAGAAGTTGCCAAAGCTGTTACTTATCATTACAAAGTAACCGGCCCATGGACGAATCCCGCTTGGGAGTCTGTAGATAAGAAAAAATCTAAGTAAATCAGCAAGGAGGGGCGTATTAATCGCCATGTCCTGGCTTGTTTGTTAGTTTGCGGAGGTTTTCATTCAGGGGCTCATGTTTTTTGCGAGTATCTGAGAAAAATTTAAATGGATTTTCAGGTGCCGATTTTGCTTTTATAGAAGTAATATTGCGAACCACATCCTTAAACGATGTTTCGCTAATTTGTTGTGGATTTTTATTTTTAATGTCCGCTAAAGTAGTAATAATATTTTGTGCATGACTTAAATGATCAATGAGTGATTTTACATTATCTGTAGTTACTAATCTCTGATCGACTTTATAAAGTGCTTCTACTTGTTGTCCTATAGTATTTATATCTGCAAGGTGTTTAATAATTAATTGACGAGTGTCATTATTAATTAATGGTGGATCAATTTCATAGAGTAAACATAAAAGACTAGAAATTTGTGGGGCATGAGAGCTATGGTCAGTGAGTAATTTAATATTTTCGTCGATAGTTAACGTGCAGTCTTTATCGCTAAAGTCTGCCGAGGTTTGAGATAAGTAATTTTTAGTTTCATAAAGATGCCCTAAGGCTACTCCTAGGCGTTCAGCATCAGAAGCATGGGTTAGAAGAAGTTGAATGTTAATGTCGTTGACATAATCAGCGCCTGCTTTTTCAATATAAGATAATCCCGAAAGTACTTCCTTTAAATGCTGAGCATTAGCAATAATTAATGAGATGGTATCTTCGCCTGGTACTAAGTACGTTATTCTATAAAGAGTAGCTATTACTTTTCCTATTAATTGGGCATGCTGAGGATGATCTAATAAAATTTGACCATACATATCAAGTAGATCCTCCTTATTAAGTTCGGCTACACCGGACGCGATGGATACGGCTGATTCAGGGTGGTCTGACAGGGCTTTATGGATGTCATCATTTGTTGCTAAACTGAGGTCGGTAGTATTAAGAATAGCTAATGCTTTTCCTAAGCTTTGAGCATTTTCAGCATTGCTGCATAAAAATTTAAGAGTTTCTATGTTTAGTAATGGTGTGTGGTATAGCTCAGATAATCCCGTATAAATGGAAAAAGCGTATTCAGCATTATCATGTAATATCTGTCGGACTTCTTGATCAACAGGCTGGCCATTTTTATAAAAAGTTGAAATAACTTTAGCTAAACCGCTAGCTTGCTTAGGGTGATTTATAATCAAATTAAAATCATCAAAATGCATTAGGCTAGTAGAAATTGGCTCGTAATTCATATCAAAGTCAGACATGTTGAAATCTTTAATGGCGAGGAGGATATTCATATAGTGCGGGGCACTATCCATGATAGCTGCTAAGTTTTGATTGGTAACTAATTGGGGGTTAATTGCTTGTAAGCCTCTTAGAAAATCAGGGATAGGGCCAAATTGTAAAGCGGGAAAGTTTTTATGAGTTAAATAATTGTTTTGTATTTGCGCAATAATTATATGTAAATTATTTTCATTTATTAATTGTGGGTTTATAGATTTTAGTTGCTCTAGGAAATTTTTTATTTCCTTAGCTCTTTCCGCGTGTTTAATTAACAGCTTGAACACTTCATCGTTAATAAGATAGGGGTCTTCTTGCTCTAGAAAATCTAGTAAACTAGAAAATGCTCCACCTTCACGCTCATAAGATTGCTCAGCAGCGAGCTTGAAGTTTTCTTCATTAAGTAATGAAGGCGCTGAATGATAAAGCTTCGCAAAAACTGAAGATAACTCAGGAGCCTTATCTAAGTTTTGTGCCAGAATTTCAAAGTTTTGATCTTTGGCTAATATTTCTATAACTTTTAGATGGTAATCACCATGATAATTAATTATTGAATAAATCGCCTCAGCGAACTGACAATTTTTGAGTAATGCTAGGAAATTATTATTGTTTACTAATTCAGGGGCATGTTCCTTTAGCATATTTAAGGCGTTTAATAATTGGATTAGCGAATCGCTTTTTTGCATTATTAATGACCAGTTTGTATTGTCTATATATTGAGGATACTGTTTTAGCAAGTTACCCAAAGTTAAAGGAAGATAGTAACTATAATGATTTATAAACAGTTCGATATTAGCTTTATTTATTATCTTAGGATTAGCTTGTAATAGAGGTATAAGTTTTAGAGCGCCCTCCGTCACATTGGAGTTGTTAACAAAGAGCTTAAATACCTCGGGTGTCACTGCTTCTGGACATATTTTTTTTAATTGTTGGAGTAGTAAAATAGCAGCTTGAATATTCTTATTTTCTCGATAACCAGGGTACAAGCTTACAAAATTTATAAATATCAATATGTCCTGCTGAATGAGCTTAGGATTTAGCTCATAAAGCGCATACAGAGTTTGCGCTACGTTATTATTAAAGTTATACGAATTTACGGCAGCACCATTATATGAAGGGGGTGAGGCAAATATTGGTGCGATATCTGTTGCCGCTTGATGTAAAAGATAACATATTTCTAGCGTAGTTGGATCTTTAAGACAAGCATCCATAAATTTACGATAACATTCTTTATTTAGTATTTTTTTATAATGGCTAACATTTTGTTTATCAATGAAGAACTCTTTTATCCAGTGAGTTTGTCGCTCTGAAGTGATAGGAAATAAATAGTCATAGTCAGTGCTTTTTATCGAGAATAAATTTTGGGCTTGTGTTTTTATACCCCCGTGTTTTTTTTGTAAGCTTGATAAAATATCTTTCCGTAATGCTTCTGCTTTATTGGTGTTGATTGCTATTAATGCTTGATTGTCTGCATCACCGTATTGGAAGCCTTCTGCTATACATTCGGGTTCACGGATTCTTTCAGCATGTTGTGGATCTGAATAAAACTCTGGTGTTTTGCCTCCTAAGCCGATAGTGACGCGCAATATGTTTTTTTGAATCGCTTTCTCAGCAAAAGCGCTTAGCATAGGAACAATAACGGCATTATCCACATCAGGCATCAAATTTTCCCAGGAATCAAAAGTTAAATTACCCCCACGGCTTAACCATGAATAGCCTTGTCCAACAATGCGATAATTTTGGTAATTGATTTCGCCACTTTCTAGAATAGGTGGTGCCTCGGGCTTTTTAGAAGTGTTTTTTAACAATACATAAAATCCATTTCTAAGTCGGGTAACGCCGTCAATGACGCATTGTTCAGAGTGCCCCCCTATTGATTGGCAGCAATTGGTGATGTTTCCCAGCACAAATGCGCGTGGGTCATCTAGCGGCAATTTAACTAAATGATAGCCGGGTTGTTTGACGGTGGCTCCATCAATTCGTATATCCGGTAGTAAGTCATGATTTTTAGGCACTATGCTTAAGCATTTGTTGAAATTACTTTCGCTTAGGTTGTATTGAATACAAAGACTAGCCAATTCAGGATTTTCTTTAGCCCTAGGATAAGTTAATTGGGCTGAAACTCCTTGTGCTTCCCCTAAATTTTGAGGGGCACGGGTTAATTGCTGCTCAATTCGTGGTGCTCGTTGAAAGACTTCTATCGCGACACAACCCCTGGTTTTAATGACTTGTTGCCATGCAGCTAAATTAATGGGCGGGTCATTTACAGGAATATCATGTATTAAGGCATCATGAATAGGTTTATCAAACTGTGACGCATGCTTGGCCAGGAATGCTTCTGTTAGACTGAAGGGGTTTTTTTCTTGTGCGCCGAATAAAACCAGTATCTTATAGGCATGATTAAAAGCCACTTCATTATCGCGCGTATTATTCCTTTCTACATAATCACCCATTAACTTACAAGCTTTAAAAATAGCTATAAAAGTTTTTTCAACTTGAGCCCCTGCTGCGAAATATTTATATTCATCATTTAATCCTTCATATTCTTCTAAAATTTCATCGTCGTTTGGAAAATCAGAGATGTTATTGGCTTTTAACTCGATTTCATCAGTGTGGTTATCATAGAGAATATCTTCAAGGTTATGGGCTTTTAATTGGCGTAACGTATTTCTAAATTCAGCCGATAATTGGGTATTTTCGGTAATCGATTGAAACTCAGTTTTAATTTTTTCTTGCTTGGCTAGACGGGCCTGATTTTGCTTAGCCACAGGTATTTTACTCACATCAATGGTGGCCCAATTTCCAAATACATATTGATAGAAATCGTTAATTTTCATTGGGTTGCCTCTGGAAAAGCCCGAGCTATCTAATTTAAGTATAGGCGGTGATATAAGTTTTGATGCTTTATGGTAGGTTTTTAGCGTCGTAGTAGAGGTGAAGATAAGTTTAAGGTAATATAAACCGATAATAATCAACGCTTGGAGCGACAATGGCTAATTTTAATGGAATAGATTATGTGGTTTTTGCCGTAATTTTTATCTCAATTGGTATGGGTCTTTTTCGTGGTTTTGTGAAAGAGGTCATTTCTCTCATTTCCTGGGTTGCGGCTTTTGCGGTATCGACCTTTTATGCGGTGCCTTTTGCTGCCTTATTCATTTCTTCAGCCGAACGCCATTCAGGTCCTAATCTGGCAGATTCAGTTCCTACCGTTGCCATTATTATTAGCTATTTAGCTTTATTTTTCGGTGTATTGATTATGGGTTCTACCATTAAATATATCGTTAATTATATGATTGAAGGCAAAGGGGTCAGCGTTGTTAATCGATTGCTTGGTGCAATTTTAGGTTTTTTAAGGGGCGGTATCATAATTGCTCTGGTCATGTTTTTTGTTGCTTATACCGCTTTAGCACAATCCATGCTGTGGAAAGAATCGCATACAGTTGTTTTATTTAAGCCAGCCGTTGCGTTCTTAAACAAGCATGCTAAACCCTATTTATCTATTATCGAAGATAAGATTAAGAAAGCAGCCAAAACTGTGCACGAAGAAGAAAACATGCCTGATGTTATTAAAGAAAAGCCAGCTGAAAGTTCAACAGGTGTTCCTTCTAATGCAATACCAGCGCCAGCTACCTCTACGCCAGCTCCTGTCACGACACTTCCTGCTGCTGAAACTTTACCTCCGGCTGCACCCGCATTACCTCAGGTTCAACCTAAGACAATGCCAAGTCAAACTCCTGCCAAAGATGCACAGCCTGTTAAGAAGTAAATTCTAAATTAGATGCAGCTTTTGAATGAACCTGGATTTTTAAAATCCAGGTTATCTTTTAAGAAAACCAGAACCCCATGCCTGTTGCGCAAGCTCTGCCAGCACAATAATCCATATAAAGAATGCTGTCATGCCAGCCTACGAGCTGGCATCTGTGTTACTAAACTAAGTCTAAGACCCCAGCTTGCGCTGGGGTGACAGCTTTTGAAATCCATCGCTTGTAGAGGTGTAGCAGATAAGCTGTTATGTCAATAAGAAAGCTCAGGACAGCTTATACTGCCAAATTATTTTGGCCCAGCATAAGAAAAAGCAGTGCAAGAAGAAGAGGGGACTTTTTTCTCGTTATTAACATTATCATCAGTGTCGAGAGATGGAGTAAAAAATCTAGCTAAGCAGGGTTTTTCTTTTTCTTGATTAGTAGTCTCTTTAGCTACTTGTTCAAAGGTATTGTGTCGTCGTTCTTCTTGGAATTTTTTTAGATTTTTTTCGATATGATTGTTAATAAGTTTGAGTTGTTCTTCGTTAGTATCCGTGCTGTCGATTGAAATGATATGAATGTCTTCAGGAATTTTTTCTTCAAGCAGGTTTTCTTCAATTTGGAAAGGATAAATGCTCTTAGCCATTAGGATGATAGAATCCATAAGAGGGGTTGAAAATTCTGCTTTAAAATAGTCAATAAAATGTAGATCGTTACTGGTCATGCCTTCAATATATATTGAATCTGCTGTTATGCCGATAAACCACTGTTTTTCTGATATGCGTTCATTAGGTTTTAGATAGCTATAGTGATTACCGTTTTGCTTAAGCCCTCTGATATTAGTGGTAAGTATATTTTTGATATAGTTGAAAGCCGCTTGTCTAGTTACAGGAGGAGCTGTCATATCATTGCGAGAAGTTAAAGAAAAGCCTCCAACCGGTTCAGATAATACGTTTGACGCAAAACCATTTTCAAAATAATAAACTTTACCATCAAATATTCCAAAGCTCTTATCATCAGATATTCCAGTGGGCATTAAAGGGTTGTTTTGCCATGAGTCTAGCTTAGTCAGAGCAGCAAAATTTCCAGCAGCCCGCTTCTCAAGTTGGGGATGATGGATCTTGTCGTGCCATGGCTTAATATACATGTCCCATACATTGCCTTCATCTGGACATGGTGTTTTTTTATAACGCTCGATTTCTTCACTGGTAAACTGCTCTTTAGTTAAAGCCTCTAATACCATAATTGAGGATTCGGGAATTTCTTCTATTATTTGGTCAATATAAAATTTGAATGTGGCATCCAGAATAGCTTTTTGCGTTCCGTTTAAAGGCTCTTTATTTTCATATTTATAAGTTTTTAAAAATCTACTAATGTTCATGGTCTTTAACCTCTTATTGGATAGAGCATGCGCTTTCGCATGCAAGTGCTTGCCAACTCTATATTTATTTTGCTTAAGTTTATTTTTCAGCCTAGTTTAAGCAATTTGTTTTGCAATGCTAGTATAGTGCTTGCCGCAGTGTCAAGGGCTCGAATGCAATGCTACCCAGGGCCTGTTGCACAGGCTCTGGGTGATGTTCTAAGTGAAAACCTTTATGAGCGCAGGTTTTGAAAGCGAAGTATCTTTATTTTCCACACAGAACCCATATAAAGAATGCTGTCATGCCAGCCTACGAGCTGGCATCTGTGTTACTAAACTAAGCCTAAGACCCCAGCTTGCGCTGGGGTGACAGCTTTTAAATAGAGATTAAATCATGAAATTCTTAATAGACAAGAAGTTTACCATTATAAGAAAAACCAGACACACGCCTGCTACGCAGGCTCTCGGTGATGAACTTGATGCTAAGGTGGTTAAGCAGAGCGGTAGTTAAGCGTTTAGAAAAAAAAGTTAGGGGTTAACCAGTCAAGCATAAGAAGAGTCAAAAGATAGTTTGCTTTAGGTTATTAAGGTCCAGTATAAGAAGAAGGTGGGGGGATTTTTTTCTCACTATCGCTATTGTCACTGGTATCAGTTGATTGAGTAAAAAATCTAACTACGTTAGGTTTTTCTTCCTGGCTAAGAGATTTTTTAGCTAGTTGGTCAAATGCTTTCTGTCTTCGTTCTTCTTGAAATTTTTTTAAGTTGGTATCGATATGGTCTTTGACTAGTTTTAGCTTATCCTCGGTAATATACGTGAAAGCAAGATTTAAAACTATCTGTGTGGCTTCTTTCAATATAGCTGGAACAATCTCATTATCAATTAGAGTGTTTTTTGATAGATATAAATGAGTAAATTGTTTGTTCCTGATGAGTGCTAAAGCACCTGCGTTGCTTATATCATTATGTGTAACGTTTAATTGCGTAATTCGTTGCAAGGAGTTAAGTGAACCAATGGCTGCATCCGTTAGAACATTATCCGCTAACAATAATGCAGTTATATTATCGTTTTCGTTTATTGCATTAACAACTTCTTGTATAATATCATCATCTATGCCGCAGCCATTTAAATCTAATTGGTTTTCATTTTGAGCTTTAACGAGTTTGATAATGTCTGCTAGTTCTATAGCCATAGATTGTAGTCCTCACAAGTACCCCAATTTTAACAAATCAAACGTCAAAATACTATGATAGCCTGCAACAGGGTTTGTTCTCATCGTCATCATTATTATCTTTTTGATTATTATTGGTTTCTGCCTTAACCTCTGATTGTTGTGGGGTGACTTTTTCTATTTTGTGGTTAATTAAAAAATCATTAATTTGTTTGTTATTTGAATTTATGCTGTTAACTAATCGCGGTATAATTTCAGTTAAATTTTGGCTTTGCATGTCATTGTTTGCGGAAGAGAGAAATCTTTGGTATTCATTAGAAACTATAGTTAAATTATCTTGCATCGCTTCAAGATAAAGAGATATTAAATCTAGTTTACCAGGTGTTCTTGTCTTATTGTTTGTAAGTACAGATATTAATTCGTCGCAATAATTTAATGCGTAATTAACAAATTTATTAATAAATTGTGCTCGGGCGGTTAATTCTTTAATAAGTTTATTTGGTGATATCTCACTCTTTGAAAATTGCTCAAATAGGAAGGCTAGTTTATCTTGATAAGGTGTGCGTCCAGTAATAACTACTGATAAAGCTAATTTATAGTATTCATCATCTTTAGTTTCATTTCTGCAAGATCCAATTAGCGGAAAAAGATAAGTATATTTTAATAAATTATTTTGTTTGCAGTATTCAGTCGCAGCGTCATGTTCAAACGTCAATTGTAACCCTTTAATATCGGAAAAAGTGGCATTATCATGGCTTTTAATATCTCCCAGTATGTGTAAAACTGCTTTCTCGGCTTCTTCATGTTTAATCCCTGTGGTTAATGACAGATTATCTATGTAGTCACTAAGTCGTAAAATGCCTAATATTTTTAAATCAAATTCTATTGTGAGCCTTGTTTTGCTACAAGCAGAGTCGAAGGTATATTTCCCTAACTCTTTTCCAATCCAACCTCTATTGTTGAATGTTGATGTTGTTAATCGCTGCATTTTAATTATTTTAGATTGGTGTAATTTGTCATATGTTTCATTAGAATGCCATTCGTCATCAATTATTTTTCGAACACAATAGGGTCCTGTTTTATATAGTGTTGATCTCATTATATAGCCATTAGGTGAGGCATCATCGTATAGGTAGGCAATTTGATCAGGTGAATTATAATTTGCTACAGCCTCTGAGCCATCCTCACAATTCTCAGGTATATCGGCAAGGCGTAATGTATAATGTCTTTTTGCATTTTCTAAAATTGTGTTCATGGCTGGATTATTGGGTGTGCATATAAGTGCGTCATTGCCTATCATTCCTGAATTTTGACTATTAGCATCCACATATAAAGTGTGTTCACTAAGCTCTCGATCAAATATTTGGCTCTCCTCTAATGAGTTATTTCCAGGTAATACGTCACTATCAAAATAGGCACCACCTATCAGATAAAGAATCTTATATCTTAATAAATCACTGGAAGCGCCATAATTAGGTCTTAAGCGATCGATTTCATAACGGATGTATTCATCTTCAACTTGAATTTTTTCCTCATTATGGATGGTGCCTTTAATATCTTTAAGTTGGAATTTGTCCTGTATGGCTGCTGATAAAAGGTCGTAGCTTTTTTGGTGATCTTTTTTTACTCTTTCATTTCCCGCGCTTGCTGGATCGATCCACAGCCATATATCAAAGCTAGGGTTGCTTTTGTGCCAATATTTAATGACATTAATATCTCTTAGTGGAATTGGCCAATCGCCTCCAGCCCAAATAAAATGAATGATTTTAGGTATTTTCATGTGTTAATTCTGCTTATATAGCTAAAGTATAATTGTTTATATTTATTTTTCCTAAATAAAAATCTCCATAATTCAATGTCATAGGCTGTTTCTATTAATTTTTGTTTAAGAAGAAAACCTGGACCCCACGCCTGCTACGCAGGCTCTGGGTGATGTTATAAGCGAAAACCTTCTGAGGGCGCTGGTTTTGAGATTGAAGTTTCTGTATTTGTCAGCACAATAACCCATATAAAGAATGCTGTCATGCCAGCCTACGAGCTGGCGTCTGTGTTACTAACTAAGTCTAAGCCCCCAGCTTGCGCTGGGGTGACAGCTTTTAAATAGAGATAAAATCATGAAATCTTAATACACGAGAAGTTTGCAATTATAAGAAAAACCAGACACACGCCTGCTAAGCAGGCTCTGGGTGATGAACTTGATACTAGGTGGTTAAGTAGAGT